>NZ_JFHW01000023.1:0-35931 GCF_000612205.1 Enterobacter sp. 5-4
TCTTTTTTTCGCGTTACCTTATCGGCGTTGCGGGGCGCATTATGCGTATAGACCCTTGCAGCGTCAACACCTTTTTCAACGAAAATAGCCGGAATGTGACTGTTTGGTTAGGTTGCGAACAGCGTGACCGAATATTCGGCAATTATTGGTTATTAATCGGTTTTAGCTGTGCAAAAGCGGGGCAAAAAAAATCAGGCCCCGCAGGGCCTGATGATGAAATGCGTGATTATTTGTAGGCTGACTGGTGAACGCCTACCGCACGTCCTGACGGATCGTTCATGGATTTGAACGATTCATCCCATTCAATCGCTTTGGCAGACGAGCAGGCGACGGATGGACCACCCGGCACACACTCCGCAGCGCTCGGTACCGGGAACAGTTCTTCAAAAATTTCACGGTAGAGGTACGCTTCTTTCGAGCCCGGCGTGTTGTACGGGAAGCGGAAGCTTGCGGTTTCCAGCTGTTGGTCAGAAACCTGTTTCGCCGCCACCTCTTTCAGGGTGTCGATCCAGCTGTAGCCTACGCCATCGGAGAACTGCTCTTTCTGACGCCATGCCACGCTCGCCGGCAGGTAGGATTCAAAACATTCACGCAGGATATGTTTTTCCATTTTACCGTTGCCGCACATTTTATCCTGCGGGTTGATGCGCATCGCCACGTCGAGGAATTTCTTATCCAGGAACGGTACACGCGCTTCGACACCCCATGCCGACATCGCTTTGTTGGCACGCGCGCAGTCAAACATATGCAGCGCCTGGAGTTTACGCACGGTCTCTTCGTGCAGCTCTTTGGCATTTGGCGCTTTGTGGAAGTACAGGTAGCCGCCAAACACTTCGTCAGAACCTTCACCGGAGAGCACCATTTTGATGCCCATCGCCTTGATCTTACGCGACATCAGGTACATCGGCGTGGAGGCGCGAATTGTCGTTACGTCATAGGTTTCAATGTGATAGATCACATCGCGGATCGCATCCAGGCCTTCCTGCACGGTGAAGTGAATTTCATGGTGCACGGTGCCGAGGTGGTTTGCCACTTCCTGCGCGGCTTTCAGATCCGGCGCGCCTTCCAGGCCCACGGCAAAGGAGTGCAGCTGTGGCCACCAGGCTTCTGAGCGCTCCTGATCTTCCACGCGACGAGCCGCAAATTTCTTGGTGATCGCGGAGATCACGGAGGAATCCAGACCGCCGGAGAGCAGCACGCCGTAAGGTACGTCTGACATCAGGTGGCTTTTCACGGAATCTTCCAGCGCCTGACGCAGCTCGGCTTTGTCCGTCACGTTGTCTTTTACCGCGTCGTAGTCGAACCAGTCGCGCTGGTAGTACGGACGGATCTCGCCGTCTTTACTCCACTGGTAACTGCCTGCCGGGAACTCTTTGATGGTGCGGCAGACCGGCACCAGGGCTTTCATTTCAGACGCAACGTAGAAGTTGCCGTGTTCATCGTGGCCCATGTACAGCGGGATAATACCGATGTGGTCGCGGCCAATCAGGTAGGCGTCTTTTTCGCTGTCGTACAGGGCGAAGGCAAACATACCCTGCAGGTCGTCCAGAAACTCGGGACCTTTCTCCTGATACAGCGCCAGGATCACTTCACAGTCGGACCCGGTCTGGAACGCGTAGCGGTCGCCGTACTCGGCGCGCAGCGCCTGGTGGTTATAGATCTCACCGTTGACAGCCAGCGCGTGCGTTTTTTTCTCGTTATACAGCGGCTGTGCACCGGCGTTGACGTCAACAATAGACAGACGTTCGTGAGCCAGAATTGCTTTGTCACTGGCGTAAACGCCTGACCAGTCCGGGCCGCGATGGCGCATCAGGCGGGACAGTTCGAGTGCCTTTTTACGCAGTTCGCCCGCGTCAGTTTTAATATCCAGTACGCCAAAAATTGAACACATAACCTTCTCCGTTAACCCTGTTGCTTTGTAATGTTGCTTGCTTATGAAAATGCCGCAAAGGGGCAGGGCGCGCAAGCGTTTTACGGGCGAAAACGGAAATAGTGCAATGGTGGTTGCAGATCGGTGAAAAACGCGTATGTCATGAGCGCTTTTATTGAGGATTATTCAATGAAAGTGCTTTTTCGTTAGATGTAGTCGTGTTTTGCAGGTGAGAAAATAAAAAACCACGCCCTGAGGCGTGGTTTGGTATCAGATGATGTCAATTTCATCGACGGAGGGGTAAATCCAGCTTGGGCGGAACGGCATTGAGTCAATGTCATCAAGCTGAGAGACCCCAGAGAGCACCAGAATCGTCTCCAGACCGGCCTGGAAACCGGCCAGAATATCGGTGCGTAGGTTGTCGCCGACAATCACGGTCTCTTCAGAGTGGGCCTGCATCTTGTTGAGCGCGGCGCGAATGATCCACGGGCTGGGCTTGCCGACATAGAACGGCTTGCGCCCGGAGATCTTCTCGATACCGGCACACAGCGCGCCGCAGGCCGGATAAAAACCGCGACCGTGGGTATCCGGGTTGGTCGCAATAAAGCGCGCGCCGTTAGCCACAAAGAAGGATGCCTTATGCATCATCTCCCAGTTGTAGGAACGCGTTTCACCTACAATCACAAAGTCCGGGTTGACGTCGGTGATGGTAAAGCCCGCTTTATACAGCTCATGGATCAGCGCGCCTTCACCGACCACATAGGCTTTTTTTCCTTCCTGACGCTTCAGAAAATCCGCCGTGGCCATCGCCGAGGTATAAAACACGCTGTCCGGGACGTCGACTCCCGCCGTGGCAAAGCGGTTTGCCAGATCCTGACCGGTCTGAGAAGGGTAGTTCGTGAGAAGAACCAGAGGCATTCCTTTGTCGATGATGCGGTGAAGAAACTCCGCAGCACCCGGCACGGCAACGTTGTCGTGCATCAGCACGCCGTCGATATCACAAATTACATTCTTAATGGTCATGGACAGTCCGACATCAAAAAAAGAAGGCGTTACTATAAGGTCCGATCAACTTTCCAGCAAATGCTGCAGCAGAATTCCGTTGAGCATGGCGCGTTTAACCAGCGCGAACGCCCCAATCGCCGAACGATGGTCAAGCTTTGAACGAACCACCGGAAGATTCTGGCGGAATGCTTTCAGCGCCTGGGTGTTAATACAGCCTTCAATCGCGGGGAGCAGCACCTTTTCCGCTTCCACAATTTCACCGGCGATCACCACTTTTTGTGGGTTAAACAGGTTAATGGCGATGGCGATGGTTTTCCCCAGATGGCGACCCACCTGCTCGATCACTTCACAGGCCAGCGCGTCGGCTTTATTAGCAGCTTTGCAGATGGTGCCTATCTTGCAGTCATCCAGCGTCACGCGGCTTTGGTAACCCTGTTCAAGCAGATGGCGAACGCGCTGCTCGATGGCGGTGTTGGCGGCAATGGTTTCAAGGCAGCCAAAGTTGCCGCAGTGGCAGCGCTCCCCGAGCGGTTCAACCTGAATGTGGCCGATCTCACCGACGTTACCGTTGCGACCGATAAAAATTCGGCCGTTAGAGATAATGCCTGCGCCCGTACCGCGGTGAACGCGCACCAGAATAGAGTCTTCACAGTCCTGGCTCGCACCAAAGTAGTGCTCTGCCAGCGCCAGAGAGCGAATGTCATGGCCCACAAAGCAGGTCACTTTAAAGCGCTTTTCCAGCGCGTCGACCAGCCCCCAGTTTTCAACCTGAATGTGCGGCATATAGCGGATCACGCCGCTTTCCGGGTCGACCAGACCGGGCAGAATCACCGAGATGGCGATGAGTTCGCGGATCTTGCGCTGACAGCTTTCAATAAACTGCGCGATGGTATTCAGCAGCGCATGCTCCAGCGTCTCCTGGGTGCGTTCCGGAAGGGGATAGTGCTCTTCCGCAATGGCTTTACTACTCAGATCGTACAGCGTGAGCGTGGTGTCATGACGGCCCAGACGGACGCCAATTGCCTGAAAATTGCGGGTTTCGGTAATAATGGAGATAGCGCGGCGGCCCCCGGTGGAGGCCTGCTGATCGACTTCTTTGATCAAACCGCGCTCAATGAGCTGGCGGGTAATTTTTGTCACGCTGGCGGGAGCAAGCTGGCTTTGTTCGGCTATCTGAATACGTGAGATTGGCCCGTGTTGGTCAATCAGGCGATATACCGCCGCGCTGTTAAGCTGTTTAACGAGATCGACATTACCGATTTGAGCTTGTCCGCCAGGTGTCATACTTTTACTTACTCAGTGACGACCTCGTTACCATTAACGATGGTCTTAATAATTTTATAATCGTGTGTGAATGCCGTCAGGTTTGCAACCATACCTGGTGCAATTCCGCCAAGCTGTTTATCCACGCCGATAGCGCGCGCAGGATAAAGGGTGGCCATGCGCAGGACTTCATCAAGCGCAATCCCGCAATGCTCAACCAGGTTACGCACCCCTTCAATCATGGTCAAAGAGGAACCGCTCAGCGTACCGTTTTCATCCACACACAGTCCATTGCGGTAGTATATTGTTTTACCGGCAAAAATGAACTGCTCAATATTTGCACCTGCCGGTGCGGTAGCGTCCGTTACCAGGCAGAGCTTGTCACCTTTCAGCCGCTTGGCGTTGCGAATGTTGGTGTAATCAACGTGTAAGCCGTCCGCGATAATGCCGCAGTAAACGTCTGGCTCATCCAGAATCGCGCCAACCAGACCCGGTTCACGACCTGTGATGTATGGCATGGCGTTATACAGGTGCGTCGCAAAGGTAATGCCCGCACGGAAACCGGCTTTCGCTTCTTTCAGCGTGGCATTTGAGTGGCCCGCTGAAACCACAATTCCGGCGGCGGCCAGCTTGCTGATGACGTCCGTGCCGGTCATTTCCGGTGCCAGCGTCACCTTGGTGATCACATCGGCGTTGGCACACATGTAGTCAACCAGCTCCGCATCAGGTTTACGCACGTAGTCCGGGTTATGCGTTCCTTTCTTGACCATGTTCAGCCATGGCCCTTCCAGGTGCAGACCGAGCGCCTGATTCGGATGTTTGGCCAGGTATTCGCGCATCACGCGGATACCCTGCTTCATCAGGTCATCACTGCTGGTGATGAGCGTTGGCAGATAGCTGGTGCAGCCCGATTTCTCGTTGGCTTTCTGCATGATCTCCAGCGTTTCGACCGTTACCGCATCGGCGGTATCATTGAATTGCACACCGCCGCAGCCGTTGAGCTGTACGTCGATGAAACCGGGGGAGATTACTGCTCCATTGAGTGAGCGTTGTTCAATCTCCGGCGGCAGTTCTGCCAGCGGGTAAACACGTTCAATCAGGCCATTCGCGATAACAATCGCGTGGTCATCCAGAATTTCATGGCCGGTATAAATCCGACCGTGGGTTAAAGCGTACATAACGACCCCCGGTTAAAAAAAGCGGCCGCCTCTTGATAAAGAGGCGGTTATTCAATTACAGACCTTTGATGTTCTCGGCTTCTAACTCGTTGAAGTATTTCAGCGTTTTAACCTTCAGCTCCATCGTGGACGGTTCGTCGCAGACGATGACGGATTTAGGATGCAGCTGCAGACAGCTGATGGTCCACATATGGTTAACGTTGCCTTCAACAGCAGCCTGGAGCGCCTGCGCTTTCACGCCGCCCAGCACCAGAATCATCACTTCTTCAGCATCCAGCAGGGTGCCTACGCCTACGGTCAGGGCGTATTTTGGAACCTGGTTCACGTCACCGTCAAAGAAGCGGGAGTTTGCCACGCGCGTGTCATGGGTCAGCGTTTTAATACGGGTACGGGAAGCCAGAGAGGACGCCGGTTCGTTAAACGCGATATGACCATCATTACCTACACCACCCATGAACAGGTGGATTTTACCGTAGGAACGGATTTTTTCTTCATACTGACGGCATTCTGCGTCAATATCCGGCGCGTTTCCATTCAGCAGGTTAATATTTTCAGCTGGGATATCAACGTGATCAAAGAAATTGCGGTGCATAAAGCTATGGTAGCTTTCCGGGTGGTCTTTCGGTAAGCCAACATATTCATCCATATTGAAGGTCACAACATGTTTGAAGCTAACCTGGCCTGCTTTATGCATCTCAACCAGCGCCTTGTAAGCGGTCAGCGGTGTGCCGCCGGTTGGAAGGCCCAGAACGAAAGGACGATCGGCGGTCGGTTTGAACGCGTTAATGCGGTTTACGATATGGCGAGCGGCCCATTTACCAACTTGTTCTGCAGTTGCCAGGGGAATCAGTCTCATTGTTCACCTCAAAGTTTAAGTAGAAGAGTGGGCGGATGGCTTCGGAACCTGATACTAAAGCGTAACCTGGAAACTTTCAGGCCGGATCAATCCGTCTTGATTTTTTGAATGATAAAATAAGTTTTCACTGTTAGCCAGTGTAAGGGAGGGCTGAATACGATATTTGGTGACAAAAATCACAAAAAATAGGTGTTTAATTTGCGATACGAATTAATTTTTCACACACTCAGACTGCCAGTGAATTATCAACGGTATCTATCGTTCGTGACACAATAAAAACATAGTTTATGCGCGAGCCTGAAAAAGGGTCTCGTAGGGGGAATAGGATGAATATTTTAGGTTTTTTCCAGCGCCTCGGTAGGGCTTTGCAGCTCCCTATCGCCGTGCTACCGGTTGCAGCGCTGCTGCTGCGATTCGGGCAACCCGATCTTCTTAACGTACCGTTTATTGCTCAGGCTGGCGGTGCCATTTTTGACAACCTGGCGCTGATTTTCGCCATCGGTGTTGCCTCTAGCTGGTCAAAAGACAGCGCGGGTGCCGCAGCGCTGGCAGGGGCAGTCGGTTATTTCATCCTGACGAAAGCGATGGTAACCATTAACCCAGAAATCAACATGGGTGTGCTGGCAGGTATTATTACCGGTCTGGTGGGTGGTGCTGTGTACAACCGCTGGGCAAACATTAAGCTGCCAGACTTCCTGAGTTTCTTTGGCGGCAAACGTTTCGTGCCGATCGCGACAGGTTTCTTCTGTCTGGTTCTGGCCGCTATCTTTGGCTACGTCTGGCCACCGGTACAGCATGCGATCCATGCGGGTGGTGAGTGGATTGTTTCAGCGGGTGCACTTGGCTCAGGTATCTTTGGTTTTATCAACCGTCTGCTGATCCCAACCGGTCTGCATCAGGTGCTGAACACTATCGCATGGTTCCAGATTGGTGAGTTCACCAATGCTGCGGGCACCGTATTCCACGGCGACATCAACCGCTTCTACGCGGGTGACGGCACCGCAGGCATGTTCATGTCTGGCTTCTTCCCAATCATGATGTTTGGTCTGCCGGGCGCTGCGCTGGCAATGTACCTGGCTGCGCCAAAAGCGCGTCGCCCAATGGTTGGCGGCATGCTGCTGTCCGTTGCGATTACCGCGTTCCTGACCGGTGTAACCGAGCCGCTGGAATTCCTGTTCATGTTCCTGGCGCCGGTGCTGTACCTCATGCATGCGGTCCTGACCGGTATCAGCCTGTTTGTGGCGACCCTGCTGGGTATCCATGCTGGCTTCTCCTTCTCTGCAGGCGCGATCGACTACGTGTTGATGTACAACCTGCCGGCGGCAAGCAAGAACGTCTGGATGCTGGTGGTAATGGGTCTGGTCTTCTTCGTCATCTACTTCGTGCTGTTCACTGCGGTTATTCGTATGTTTAACCTCAAAACGCCGGGCCGCGAAGACACCAAAGACGAAGTGGTCACCAGCGAAGCCAACAGCAACACCGAAGAGGGTCTGACCCAGCTGGCGACCAGCTATATCGCTGCCGTCGGGGGGACTGACAACCTGAAAGCCATTGATGCCTGCATCACCCGTCTGCGTCTGACGGTGGGTGACTCGGCGCGCGTCAGCGACGCAATGTGTAAACGCCTTGGCGCATCGGGCGTGGTTAAACTGAACAAACAAACTATCCAGGTTATCGTGGGTGCCAAAGCGGAATCCATCGGTGACGAAATGAAGAAAGTGGTTGCCCGCGGTCCGGTCGCGGCAGCATCAACCGACAGCGCGCCTGCGTCGACGGCTGCACCAGTTGCGAAGCCGCAGGCTGTGCCTAACGCCGTAACGGTGGCCGCGCTGGTCTCTCCGGTAACGGGTGACGTGGTTGACCTTGAGCAGGTACCTGATGAAGCGTTCGCCAGCAAAGCGGTCGGTGACGGTGTGGCGGTGAAACCAACGGATAAAACCGTGGTGTCTCCTGCTGCCGGTACCATCGTGAAAATCTTCAACACCAACCACGCGTTCTGCCTCGAAACCGAAAAGGGTGCGGAGATCGTTGTCCACATGGGTATCGATACCGTTGCGCTGAATGGGCAGGGCTTTACTCGCCTGGTGGAAGAGGGCGCTGAAGTGGTGGCCGGGCAGCCGATTCTGGAAATGGATCTGGACTTCCTGAATGCCAACGCGCGTTCCATGATTAGCCCGGTGGTTTGCAGCAACATTGACGACTTCAGCGGTCTGGTCATCCAGGCGAAAGGTCAGGTTGTTGCGGGTCAAACCCCGCTGTATGAGATTAAAGGCAAGTAATCGCTCCTGAGTAGAGTCATGCCTTAAGCGGCGGGGGATATCCTCCGCCGCTTTTTTTTGCAGCAAATGCCCCCATTATTTTCATCTGATACGTATTTTCCGTAACTAAGGGTTGTCACTACGTCCGGCTTATAAGATCATATGCCGTTATACGTTGTTTACGCTTTGAGGAATCCACGATGAGTGAGGCAGAAGCCCGCCCGAGTAACTTTATTCGTCAGATCATCGATGAAGATCTGGCCAGTGGTAAGCACACCACAATTCATACCCGTTTCCCGCCGGAGCCGAATGGCTACCTGCATATCGGGCATGCGAAGTCCATCTGCCTGAACTTTGGCATTGCGCAAGACTACCAGGGACAGTGCAACCTGCGTTTCGATGACACCAACCCAGTAAAAGAAGACATCGAATACGTTGAGTCCATCAAAAACGACGTACAATGGTTGGGCTTCAACTGGTCTGGCGATATCTGCTACTCCTCTGACTATTTTGATCAGCTGTATGCCTACGCGGTAGAGCTCATCAACAAAGGTCTGGCGTATGTAGACGAACTGTCTGCAGATGAGATCCGTGAGTACCGCGGTACGCTGACCGCACCGGGTAAAAACAGCCCGTTCCGCGATCGCAGCGTGGAAGAGAACCTGGCGCTGTTTGAAAAAATGCGTGCCGGCGGCTTCGAAGAGGGCAAAGCGTGCCTGCGTGCCAAAATCGATATGGCGTCTCCGTTCATCGTGATGCGCGATCCGGTGCTGTACCGCATCAAGTTCGCAGAACACCACCAGACCGGCAACAAGTGGTGCATCTATCCGATGTACGACTTCACCCACTGCATCAGCGATGCGCTGGAAGGCATCACCCACTCGCTGTGTACGCTGGAGTTCCAGGACAACCGTCGTCTGTACGACTGGGTGCTGGATAACATCACCATTCCTGTGCATCCGCGTCAGTACGAGTTCTCTCGTCTGAATCTGGAATACACCGTGATGTCCAAGCGTAAGCTGAACCTGCTGGTCACCGACAAGCACGTTGAGGGCTGGGACGACCCGCGTATGCCAACCATCTCGGGTCTGCGCCGCCGTGGCTACACCGCTGCGTCAATCCGTGAGTTCTGCAAGCGTATCGGCGTGACCAAGCAGGACAACACCATTGAGATGGCGTCTCTGGAATCCTGCATTCGTGAAGACCTCAATGAAAATGCCCCGCGCGCGATGGCCGTTATCGACCCGGTGAAGCTGGTTATCGAAAACTATCCGCAGGGCGAGAGCGAGCTGGTCTCCATGCCTAACCATCCGAACAAACCGGAAATGGGAAGCCGCGACGTGCCGTTCAGCGGCGAGATCTGGATTGACCGCGCTGACTTCCGCGAAGAAGCTAACAAGCAGTACAAGCGTCTGGTGCTGGGTAAAGAAGTGCGTCTGCGTAATGCTTACGTCATCAAAGCCGAGCGCGTTGAAAAAGATGCGGAAGGGAATATCACCACCATCTTCTGTTCTTATGACGCTGAGACGCTGAGTAAAGATCCGGCGGATGGCCGCAAGGTGAAAGGCGTTATCCACTGGGTGAGCGCATCCCACGCGCTGCCGGTAGAGATTCGTCTGTACGATCGCCTGTTCAGCGTGCCTAACCCAGGTGCGGCGGAAGACTTCCTGGCGACCATTAACCCGGAATCTTTGGTGATCAAGCAGGGTTATGCGGAGCCTTCTCTGAAAGCGGCTGAAGCAGGCAAAGCGTTCCAGTTCGAACGTGAAGGATACTTCTGCCTGGACAGCCGTCACAGCACGGCGGAAAAACCGGTATTTAACCGTACCGTGGGCCTGCGTGATACCTGGACGAAGATCGGCGAATAATATTGCTGCTCTGGTCAATGAGAAACAAACGCCGCATTATGCGGCGTTTTTTTATTTAACGATCAGAATATTAAGCCAGGGGTTAAAGTGGCGTCATGAAAATAACAGGTCAATGAGGTGCTACTTATTTTTTAAAAAAAAAGTTTGTGTCATTACGAAAATCAAAAAGGTTATAAAAAAGGAAACCGATCCCACGCCTGGGCACTGAAATAGCTGAGAATTTCCCGGCATTCCTCGCCTTCCTGTAAATGTTACAAAGCACTACCAATTATGTGCACTTCGTCATAATCCTGACTTTTGCCCGCTGAAAAGCATTGATAATTCGCGTCGCGAAAAATAACCTAAAGACGGTAGTTAATTCGAGGGTATTTAACACTACCCCTGACCATTTGGTCTTTTTTATTTACGCCGTTTCAGGCGTTTTAATTCGTCAAAGAGGAATAATCTATGCGTACGTTCAGTGGCAAACGTAGTGCGCTGGCGCTGGCTATTGCCGGTGTGACAGCAATGTCGGGCCTGGTGATTGCGCCAGAGGCAAAAGCAGCGGGTTTCATCGAAGATTCTACCCTCACGGGCGGTATTTATTACTGGCAGCGTGAGCGTGACCGTAAAGACGTCACTGAAGATAAATACAAAACCAACCTCTCGCACTCCACCTGGAACGCCAACCTGGACTTCCAGTCAGGCTACGCCGCGGATATGTTCGGTCTGGATATCGCCGCGTTCACCGCGATCGAAATGGCGGAAAACGGCGACAGCGGCCACCCGAACGAAATCGCCTTCTCCTCCAGCAACAAAGCCTATGATGAAGACTGGTCCGGGGATAAGAGCGGTATCAGCCTCTACAAAGCCGCAGCGAAATTCAAATACGGCCCGGTCTGGGCGCGTGGGGGCTATATTCAGCCAACCGGCCAGACGCTGTTAGCCCCACACTGGAGCTTTATGCCGGGTACCTATCAGGGTGCAGAAGCCGGGGCTAACTTTGACTACGGTGACGCAGGTGCGCTGAGCTTCTCCTATATGTGGACCAACGAGTACAAAGCACCGTGGCACATTGAAATGGACAAGTTCTACCAGAACGATAAGAAAACCAAAGTCGATTACCTCCACTCGCTGGGTGCGAAATACGACTTCAAAAACGATCTGGTTCTCGAAGCGGCATTCGGCCAGGCGCAAGGCTATATCGATCAATACTTTGCCAAGGCCAGCTATAAGTTTGATATTGCGGGTAGCCCGCTGAGTACCAGCTACCAGTTCTACGGTACGCGCGACAAAGTCAGTAACGGTGGCGTCAATGATATTTACGACGGCACCGCGTGGCTGCAGGCGTTAACCTTCGGCTACAAGGTCGGTCAGGTTGATTTACGTCTGGAAGGCACATGGGTGAAAGCGGAAGGGCAGCAGGGCTACTTCCTGCAGCGTATGACCCCGACCTATGCTTCCTCCAACGGTCGTCTTGATATCTGGTGGGATAACCGCTCCGACTTCAACGCCGACGGTGAGAAAGCGGTCTTCTTCGGCGCGATGTATGACCTGAAAAACTGGAATCTGCCGGGCTGGGCCGTGGGCGCTTCTTATGCTTACGCCTGGGATGCAAAACCAGCCGACATGGCAACACCGGATGCTTACTACGATCCAAACTATCGCCTGAAAGAGTCTTCCTACAGCCTGGATGCTATCTACACCCTGCAGGATGGCCGCGCGAAAGGCACGATGTTCAAACTGCACTTCACCCAGTACGACAACCACTCCGATATCCCGAGCTACGCGGGCGGTTACGGCAACATCTTCCAGGATGAACGTGACGTGAAATTCATGGTTATCGCACCGTTCACCATCTTCTGATGAATCGTCCGGCGGGTTAGATCCCGCCGGACCGGAGACTGCAAATGATGAAAAAAATCGTAATCGTCGCGCTGTTGGCATCGGGGCTGGTGGCGTGTGCCCAGACTCAGGCACCGAAAGAGGACTCCCGTCTCAAGGAGGCCTACAGCGCCTGCATTAATACAGCGGAAGGATCGCCGGAGAAAATTGAAGCCTGCCAGAGCGTGCTGAACGTGCTGAAGAAAGAGAAAGCGCACGAGCAGTTCGCGACGCAGGAGAATGTCCGCGTGATGGATTACCAGGCCTGTATCCAGGCACGTAAAACCGGTAACGATCAGGAAGTGGCGAAGCGTTGCGATAAGATCTGGAACGAGATACGCAATAATAATAAATAAGTTGCTTTACGCCCGGTGGCACTGTGCCACCGGGCTTTTTTCTGGCAAAAAAAAGCCAACCTTACGGCTGGCTCAGAGTATGAACACTCACTTATTTTGCGTCATGCGCATGTTCATTTTCGCGGCAATCGCCTTCAGCGCAGTGACCATAAAGGTACAGGCTGTGGTTGGTCAGACGGATGCCGTGACGCGCGGCGATTTCACGCTGGCGCGCTTCGATAGAGTCATCGCTAAATTCAATGACCTTGCCACAGTCGAGGCAGATCAGGTGATCGTGGTGCTGCTGCTGGGTCAGTTCGAAGACAGATTTACCACCTTCGAAATTATGACGGGTGACAATGCCCGCGTCATCAAACTGGTTCAGCACGCGATAGACGGTAGCCAGCCCAATCTCTTCACCCATGTCGATAAGACGTTTATAAAGGTCTTCCGCACTGACATGGTGATTGTCTGGACCCTGAAGCACTTCGAGGATTTTTAACCGAGGAAGCGTAACTTTCAGGCCAGCCTTCTTTAATGCGGTATTGTTGTCAGTCATGCGGAATCTGTCCTGTTGCTAAACGATTCACTTCTGTAGGAAGTGACAGAAAATGCACCCGGGATAATGCGTCTCATTATAGAACTGCCATGGCTAAATGAAAACTGCAAGTCTCAGGCAAAATATGCTTATAAAAATGGGGTATCACCAACAAACTTGCTCGGTGGAAAACCACATTTTATCAGGGAGACATTGTACAGGTCTGGGCGAAAAAGTTAAAAGATTGTAGCAATTAATTTAATCGGTTTGACCTGGTGCGCGGGCGCAACCGCCGTTGCGCCGCGATAAAAATCAGGCGTTGAGAATATCGTCCAGGTGCAGTTCTTCACGGATCTGCTTAACCCATTTCTCGACGCGCTCTGCAGTCAGTTCTGGCTGACGGTCTTCGTCGATGGCCAGACCCACGAAATGATCGTCATCGGCCAGGCCTTTGGACGCTTCGAAGTGGTAACCGGCGGTTGGCCAGTGGCCGACGATTACAGCGCCATTCGGCTCAATGATGTCGCGGATGGTACCCAGCGCGTCACAGAAGTACTCGGCGTAGTCTTCCTGGTCGCCACAGCCAAACAGGGCAACCAGCTTACCGTTGAAGTCCACTTCTTCCAGCGTCGGGAAGAAATCATCCCAGTCGCACTGGGCTTCGCCGTAGTACCAGGTCGGAATACCCAGCAGCAGAATGTCATAGCCTTCGAGATCTTCTTTGCTGCTCTTGGCGATGTCATGCACATCAGCAACGTCTTTACCGAGCTGTTTCTGAATGTTTTTCGCGATATTTTCGGTATTGCCGGTATCACTGCCAAAGAAAATGCCGATGATTGCCATGAGTAAAATAACCTCTTGAAACTTAATAGTATGGTGGCGCAATTCGGCCACGGATAAGGGCAATAATAGCAGAACTGGCAACCCTGCGGAAACAGCTATCGCGCAGGACTGCACTCTGTGCTACATGAAAAGGGTAATTAAGGGAATTTTCAGACTTATGCCTGGCTGCGCAGCATCTCAAGCTGGGCGATCAACATCTCTTCAATGAGCTCGCTGCGGCTAATATTTCGCGCGTCGGCCAGCTCGTTAAGCGCATCGACCGCGTCGGCGTTGAGCTTCAGTTCGACACGCTTAAGCCCACGATTTTTATCGCGTTTAAGCTGATTGCGTTTATTGATACGCAGCTGTTCATCGCGCGAAAGCGGATTCGTCTTCGGTCGTCCCGGGCGACGCTCATTCGCGAACAGATCTAGTGTCGTACGGTCCGTTTGTTCTTTGGCCATGATTCTGAGACTTCGGGGGAAACACGCCGCCCTGCTAATGCCCGGGCGATAAGCGCGCCATCATACATCACCAAAAACGGCGCGCCAACGACTGGAAGCCCGCAGCCTTCCAGTCGCTCTCTTTTTAATCAATTTGCAGTATCAGCAAGATAGCGGCGAATGGCGCGCAGCACGGCGTCAGGTTTTTCCGCATGCACCCAGTGTCCGGCTCCGGCAATGACGTGGGCACGAGCCTGCGGGAATTGCGCCAGTATGGCGTCGCGGTACGCGTCGGTAACGTAAGGGGAATTGCCGCCGCGAATAAAGAGGGTAGGGTGTGGCCAGGCGGGTACGGTTTGCCAGCCCACAATATTGTTGTACTGGTTCCAGAGCACCGGCACGTTAAAACGCCATTGCCCGTCAACAAACGACTTCAGCAGGAACTGGACGACGCCTTCTTCATCAAGATGCTCACGCATGACGGTAGCTGCCTGCTGACGCGTCGCGGCACCCGCCTCGGTGACCGCATTGATGGCGGCAAAAATTTCGTCGTGACGGCGGACGTCGTAATCCACGGGCGCAACATCAATCACCACCAGGCCGTTAATACGCTCCGGGGCCAGCGCCGTCAGGGCCATCACCGCTTTACCGCCCATTGAATGCCCGATGAGGGTCACCTTTTGCAAGTCGTTGGCATCCAGCGTATCCCGCAGATCCTGCGCCATCGCGGCGTAGGTCATCTCGTCGGAACGCCCGGAAAGACCGTGATTGCGCATATCAACCTGAAGAATATCGTGGTCGGTAACCAGATCGCGCGCCAGCACGCCCAGGTTATCCAGGCTGCCAAAAAGCCCGTGAACCAGTACGATGGGAGAATTATTGTTCGGCGATTGTGCAGTTTGCGCTCGGGTATTCAATTTCATGGCAAAGTTCTTTTTTTACGTATGTCAGGTTAGGGTATCATGTTGACCATTCTGCCGCCCGGCTGCAAGGTTCCAGTTTAATCTGACTTTTGCCGCCAACCTGGTTTGACGCTATCCGCTGTTGGGATTTGACCTTATAATCCCAATGACTTGTATTCAGATAAGATATCGCACTGGATTAAGATGAAAACAATCGAAGTTGATGACGAACTCTATCAGTATATTGCCAGCCAGACGCGGCATATCGGGGAGAGCGCGTCCGACATTTTACGGCGCATGCTTAAAATTTCCGCCGCTTCACAGCCTGCTACCCCAGTCACCAAAGATGTCGTGTCTCAGCCAAGCGTTGTTGCACAAGCAAAACCTGCCGTCACACCGGCAAAAGATAAAGTGCGCGCGATGCGCGAGCTGCTGCTCTCCGATGAATATGCGGAGCAAAAAAAGGCGGTTAACCGCTTTATGCTGGTGCTGTCTACACTTTATTCACTGGATAACAAAGCGTTTGCTGAAGCGACCGAGTCGCTGCACGGTCGTACTCGCGTCTACTTCGCGGGCGACGAGCAGACGCTGCTGCAAAATGGCAATCAAACCAAACCCAAACATGTTCCTGGCACCCCGTACTGGGTGATCACCAATACCAATACGGGCCGCAAGTGCAGCATGATTGAACATATCATGCAGTCCATGCAGTTCCCGGCGGAATTGATTGAGAAGGTTTGCGGTACAATTTAACCCTTGCATCAGAAGGACCCGGTAATGGCAAATCACAGCCGTGCAGGCCAACCTGCACAACAAAGCGATTTGATTAACGTCGCTCAGCTGACCGCGCAGTATTACGTGCTGAAGCCGGTCGTGGGCAACGCAGAACACGCAGTGAAGTTTGGTACATCTGGTCACCGCGGCAGCGCGGCTCGCCACAGCTTTAACGAACCGCACATTCTGGCCATTGCTCAGGCCATTGCGGAAGAGCGCGCTAAAAATGGCGTTACCGGTCCTTGCTACGTGGGGAAAGATACCCATGCGCTGTCTGAACCGGCCTTTATCTCCGTGCTGGAAGTTCTGACTGCGAACGGCGTCGATGTGATTGTTCAGGAGAACAACGGCTTCACCCCAACGCCTGCGGTCTCTAACGCCATCCTGGTGCACAACAAAAAAGGTGGCGCGCTGGCTGACGGTATCGTGATCACGCCATCCCACAACCCGCCGGAAGACGGCGGCATCAAATACAACCCGCCTAACGGTGGCCCGGCAGACACCAACGTCACCAAAGTGGTGGAAGATCGTGCGAACGCCCTACTGGCTGATGGTCTGAAAGGCGTGAAGCGCATCTCTCTGGATGCGGCCATGGCGTCCGGCCACGTAAAAGAGCAGGATCTGGTTCAGCCGTTCGTGGAAGGGCTGGCGGAGATCGTCGATATGGCGGCCATCCAGAAAGCCGGCCTGAAGCTAGGCGTGGATCCGCTGGGCGGCTCCGGTATTGAATACTGGAAACGTATTGCCGAGCACTACAAGCTGGATCTGACCATCGTGAACGATCACGTCGATCAGACCTTCCGTTTTATGCACCTGGACAAAGACGGCGCGATCCGTATGGACTGCTCCTCCGAGTGCGCGATGGCGGGCCTGCTGGCGCTGCGTGATAAATTCGATCTGGCGTTTGCGAACGACCCGGATTACGACCGTCACGGTATCGTCACTCCTGCCGGGCTGATGAACCCGAACCACTATCTGGCCGTTGCGATCAACTACCTGTTCCAGCACCGTCCGCAGTGGGGCAAAGAGGTGGCTGTCGGTAAAACGCTGGTGTCCTCCGCGATGATCGACCGCGTGGTCGAGGCGCTGGGCCGCAAGCTGGTGGAAGTACCTGTGGGCTTCAAATGGTTTGTTGACGGTCTGCACGACGGCAGCTTTGGCTTCGGTGGTGAAGAGAGCGCGGGGGCCTCTTTCCTGCGCTTCGACGGCACGCCGTGGTCAACCGATAAAGACGGCATCATCATGTGCCTGCTGGCGGCGGAGATCACCGCGGTCACCGGTAAAAACCCGCAGGAACATTACAACGACCTGGCAGCACGCTTTGGTGCGCCAAGCTATAACCGTATTCAGGCCAGCGCGACGTCTGCCCAGAAAGCGGCCCTGTCCAAACTCTCTCCGGAGATGGTCAGTGCAAGCACCCTGGCGGGCGATCCGATCACCGCGCGTCTGACGGCGGCACCGGGTAACGGTGCGTCTATTGGTGGTCTGAAAGTGATGACCGAAAACGGCTGGTTCGCTGCGCGTCCATCCGGTACGGAAGATGCGTATAAAATCTATTGCGAAAGCTTCCTCGGCGCTGAGCATCGTCAGCAGATTGAGAAAGAAGCGGTAGAGATTGTCAGCGAAGTGCTGAAAAACGCGTAAGTGCGGTTTGTGTGCCGGGCGGCACTGCGTTTGCCCGGCCTACAACAACGATCGTAGGCCCGGTAAGCGCTAGCGCCACCGGGCTTTTTTTCAACTGTGCTTATTCTTCAATTCAAACCGTGGCGACACCAGACCGTACAGCGTCCAGCCCATAAAGGTCACCATCGCACCATACAGCATCGCTTCCTGGCCGGAGGAATAGAGCGCATAGAAGCTGTAGATTGCGCCAATCAGCGCCACGATATTGGCCGCACGCGCTTTGCGCGGATCCACCTTCGCAACCTTCTGAATAATCACCAGCGCCGCCATCGACAGAATATACGGAATGATGTTCGTCACCACCGCCAGGTTGACCAGCACGTTGAACTGGCTGTTCAGCGACGGGCTAATGGTCATCAGCGACAATCCGCTCTGGAAGATAACAATCGCCAGCATGCCCTGCACCGGCGCATCGGCTTTGGTGACGCGGGAGAAGATTTTTGGGAAGTAACCTTCATCAGCCGAAGATTTAAATACCTGTGCGATGGTGAATTGCCAGCCAAGCAGTGAACCGCAGCATGACATGACCATCAGACCCATAATCACTTTCCCGACTTCCGGCGTGAACATCTGCGCGAAGGCCAGCCCGAACGGCGCCGTGGAGTTGGCCAGATCCATGTTCGGAACGATGCCCGCGATGACGTTCGTCGAGACGATATAGATCACCGCTGCGCCCAGCGTACCGCCGAGGACCGCAATCGGCACGTTCTTTTCAGGGTTATCAA
Source organism: Enterobacter sp. 5-4 (assembly GCF_000612205.1). Taxonomy (NCBI): domain Bacteria; kingdom Pseudomonadati; phylum Pseudomonadota; class Gammaproteobacteria; order Enterobacterales; family Enterobacteriaceae; genus Enterobacter; species Enterobacter sp. 5-4. Next base: position 18,384 of record NZ_JFHW01000023.1, read on the forward strand.
CCACTTCTGCGTTCGCGCAGGCGGATTCCAGGCCCAGGAAGGCCCAGAGCGTCATGGCGATAGAAGAGCCGACTGCGCTGAAGAACGGCACATGGTGCGGGTTCCAGGAGTTGGCGTACAGGGTCGGGCTGAACCAGAACCAGCCGATGATGCACAGGCCGACGACTGGAATAATCACGCCCCAGACGGTGATGCTGGAGAGCTGTCCGGTGATACGCGCCCCGCCAAAGTTAGCCACGGTGCAGATCCACAGCACGCCGATGGTGGCCAGGCCAATCTGTACCGGGCTAAGCGTCGCGCCAAACAGCTCCGTACCGTAGCCCACGGCGGAGATGGCAATCGCCACGTTGGCGATCAGCAGTGACACCCCGTAGGTATAGTTGGCCATAAAGTTGCCCGACTTGCCAAAGGCATACTCGGCGTAGCCCCCCATGCCGCCTGACTTGCGGCTGAACATCCCGCACTTGGCAAACGCCCACGCCAGCGCCATCGAGCCGACGGCGGTCACCAGCCAGGAGATAATTGAAATGGTTCCTACTTCGGCAAGCTTGGTGGGCAGCATAATGATCCCTGAACCCATCATGTTCACCATGGTGAGGATGGTCAGCTGCACCACGCCCATCTTATTGGACTTACTCATAATTTCTCTCCTTTCAGCAGCGCGGGCTGAGCGGCGGGTTGTTTGATGACGTTACAGCGAACCTGTTTGCGGCCCTCGCACTCTTCGACGTACACACCCTGCAGCTCCGGCGCGAAGCCCGGCAGCAGGTTGATGCCTTCTTCCAGCGCGGCGAAGTAGCGCAGCACGGAGCCGCCCCAGACCTCCCCTGGAACCACGCACAATACCCCCGGTGGATAAGGGAGGGCGCCTTCCGCGGCGATGCGGCCTTCCGCGTCGCGCAGGGAGACCAGTTCCACTTCTCCGCGCAGATAGGCGTAGTTCGCGTCCTGCGGGTTCATCATCACGCGCGGGAAGTGAGACTTGCGGAACATCTCTTTCTGCAGCTGTTTGACATTGTGACGGGCGTACAGGTCATGCATCTCCTGGCAGATCTGGCGCAGGGTGTAATCCGCGTAACGTTCCGGATGTTGTCTGCAGATGGAAGGCAGCACCTCTTTTAATGGAGCATCGCTCTCGAGCAGTTTTTCGAAACGCACCAGCTGCGCCACCAGCTGCTGCAGCTTGCCCATATCTTCCGCAGGCGTGAGCAGGAACAGGATCGAGTTGAGATCGCATTTCTCCGGCACGATGCCGTTTTCACGCAGGAAGTTGGCGAGGATGGTGGCAGGCACGCCGAAATCGTCATACTCCCCGGTGCGGGCGTTAATGCCCGGTGTGGTTAGCAGGAGCTTGCACGGGTCGATAAAATACTGATGCTCAGCGTAACCTTCAAAAGCGTGCCAGTTTTCACCCGGTACGAAGTGGAAGAAGCGCAGATCGGTCGCAATCTCCGCCGTGTCCCAGCTTTCCCACGGACGGCCATCCACTGTCTCCGGCACGAACGGGCGCAGATACTGGCAGTTCTCCAGGATTAATTTTCGCGCCTCAATCCCGTTCACCACGCAGTCCATCCACATGTTGCGGCCGCTCTGGCCTTCATGCATACGGGCGTTGATGTCCAGCGCGGCAAACAGCGGATAGAACGGGCTGGTGGAGGCGTGCATCATAAAGGCATTATTCAGCCGCTTATGCGGGACATAGCGCTGCTGACCTTTGATGTGGCTGTCTTTCTTGTGAATTTGCGAGGTCTGGGAGAAGCCGGCCTGCTGTTTATGCACCGACTGGGTAACCAAAATCCCCGGGTCGTTTTCGTTCAGCTCCAGCAGCAGCGGCGAGCAGTCGGCCATCATTGGAATAAACTGCTCGTAACCCACCCAGGCCGAGTCAAACAGGATGTAATCACACAGGTGCCCAATCTTATCCACCACCTGGCGGGCGTTGTAGATGGTTCCATCGTAGGTGCCCAGCTGGATCACCGCCAGACGGAACGGACGCGCATCGCGTGCACGGCCGGGTGCGACTTCTGCCACCAGCTCGCGAAGATAGCTTTCTTCAAAACAGTGGGCGTCAATGCCGCCGATAAAGCCGTACGGGTTGCGCGCGGTTTCCAGATAGACCGGCGTTGCGCCTGCCTGAAGGAGGGCACCGTGATGGTTGGATTTGTGGTTATTACGGTCGAACAGCACCAGGTCGCCCGGGGTGAGCAGGGCGTTTAGCACCACTTTGTTGGATGACGAGGTGCCGTTGAGCACGAAGTAGGTTTTATCGGCATTAAAGACCTTCGCCGCATGCTGCTGTGCGATGCACGGCGCGCCTTCGTGGATCAGCAGATCCCCCATCGCCACGTCGGCGTTGCACAGATCGGCGCGGAAAAGCGTCTCGCCAAAGAAATCAACGAACTGATTACCGGCAGGATGGCGGCGGAAGAACTGGCCGCCCTGATGCCCCGGACAGTCAAACGCGCTGTTGCCCTGTTTTACATAGTCGACAAGGGCGCGGAAAAACGGCGGGCGCAGCTGGGTTTCATACTTCAGGGCAGCCGCCTCCAGCTGTCGTCCATAAAAGTCGTTGCTGGTGTCTGAATACTCAAATACGCCATGAATGCGCGATAAATAATCTGCCGGAATGAATTCTTCTTTATGCGTCGCGACAAAAACAGGAATGCCAAATCCGGTGGCTTCTATTTCTTCCAGTATGCCATCGGTAATATCACTGACCGCCAGCACAATAGCGGCAACGTCGATATAATCCGAGGCCCGGACATCCACCAGTTCACGCTGGGTGGTAAAGCAATCCGGACAGGCGCGGCTGGCTGCGATTTTTAAACTTTTCATCTTTCTCTCTTTATTTTAGGTAATAAGCGTCCCTCGATTTCTTGCAAAAAAGAAATCGATAATTTTCCGGAAAAAAAGCAAAGGGTGGCCGCTGATTAAAATCAGTACATTGCTTTTTTGATGATTGAAATTCAGTCCGCCCGGTGCGGATGGGTCTGAATCAAAATGAATGAGCGCACGCGTTCACAGGCAATGGCCTGTAAAATAAGATGTTTCAGGGTAACCTGTAAGCGAATGCGCCAGAAGTCGAAGGACTACCGGGCATTAAAGAGATGAAAGTCAAAGCAGTTTCGGTGGGCAAACATCATGATATGTGTTGTCCGCCTTATATGGGGCATTAAACGATTGTTGTTTTCCATGATTTATTTTCCTTTCAGTAATTGAAAGCACGGTCATTTTATCCAGGAAAACGCGATTAACTGTGAAGGAGATCACCGTTAACCGATCATTTTAGAAATAAATAGTCGTTTTTGATGAATATCGCAGATCAAAATTCTGATTTGTTGGTATCGGGTTAATAGGATGTATTGCAAATGTTTTAAATGGGCATAAATAACCCAAAAAATATCGAGTGGATTATTTATGAAATATTTTCTGAGAGATTTTTATTTTATTTAAAAATAAAATGAATAGTTATTCAGAGCATAAACCGATAACCGATACCGGTTTCAGTTAATAAATGGCGAGGGCGAGCGGGGTCGACTTCGAGTTTCTGACGAAGATGGCCCATATATATGCGTAAATAGTGACTATGTTCCACGGCGTTGGGTCCCCACACCTGACTTAACAGCTGGCGCTGGGTGAGAACCTTGCCGTGATTGTTGAGCAGCACGGCGAGCAGGCGAAATTCGATGGGCGTGAGGTGAATTTCCTCTTCGCCGCGCACAATGCGCCGCGCGGCCAGGTCAACCCGGATATCCCCAAACGTGTAGGTTGGGTCGGCTGGCGTGGTGGCGCTGTGGCGACGCAGCGCCACGCGCAGGCGAGCCTGTAGCTCGCCGATGCCAAACGGTTTAATCAGGTAGTCATCCGCCCCGGCATCCAGCGCGGCGATTTTATCCGTCTCTTCAGTACGGGCGGAGAGCACGAGGATCGGCATCTGGCTCCACTGACGGACTTCACGAATAAAATCGATGCCGTCACCGTCCGGGAGACCCAGATCGAGGATCACCAGGTCCGGCTTGCGGGTGGCCGCTTCAATTAACCCCCGCTGAAGCGTACCTGCATCATGGACGCGCAGACCGTCTCCTTCCAGCGCAGCGCGCAGAAAACGGCTAATGGCGATCTCATCTTCAACAATCAGAACGTTGATCACAAATCCTCTGGTAATTCATTAAGTTCTGGCGGGGTTTCCAGAGGAAGTGTAACACAAAAACGCGCACCGCCTTCCGGACGATTCTCCGCGGAAATGGAGCCGCCATGCACGTCAATGATCGCCTGGCAAATGGCCAGCCCCAGCCCCACGCCCGGAATGGCCGACTCCTTATTGCCGCGCGCGAATTTCTCGAAAATAGCCAACTCCTGCCCGGCAGGAATGCCCGGGCCGGTATCCCAGACGTTAAGGCGAAGCGCGCCGTCGTCCACCGTCGCATCCACCCCAATCTGCGCGCTGGCGCCCGCATATTTGGCGGCATTTTCCAACAGGTTGATCAGCACCCGTTCAAACAGCGGACCATCAACATGAATTAAGGTCAGGGGCTCGGGCATGTTCAGCGCAATATGTCGCCCGCCCAGGCCGGGTTCGAGCATTTTCAGCGCGCTGCCCACCACCTCTTCCAGCGTGAGCCACTCTTTTTTGAGGTTAAATCCGCCCGACTGGATACGCGCCATGTCGAGCAGGTTATTCACCAGGCGTGTGGTATTCAGCACGTGCTGGCGGATCTCGCTTGCCTGGAGTGCATGTTTAGAGCCTTCCGCCGCCAGGTCCAGCGTCAGAATTTCTGACTGACCAAACAGGACGGTGAGCGGGGTACGCAGATCGTGAGACAGCGCCGCCAGCAGCGAGTTACGAATGCTTTCACGCTCGCTCGCCAGCCGGGCCTGTTCCTCGCTGGCGGTGAGGGCCAGTCGTTCCAGCGCGCTGGCAACCAGCAGCGTAAACGTCTCCAGTAAACGCTGCTGCTCAGGGATCATCAGTTGGCGCAGGTTGGTAGGCTCCACAATGACCAGCCCCTGATTTTTATCGGCGCTGCGCAGGGGCAGAATTTGGTAGGGCACGCCGGGGAGGGTGTCGGTCCCTGCGCCCGCCGGTAAGCCTTTGTCAAAGCTCCAGCGCGCGATGGCTTCGTCCCAGGGCGTCATGCCTGTGGCGGAGGTCAGCGGGCGCAGCTTGCCGTGTTCGTCCGGGAGTAAAATCAGGTTGCTGGCATGAAACGTCGAGCGGATAAACTGCTCGCTGGTCTGCACGATATCCAGCGGCGTGCGGCCCACCGCCAGCGATTTCGACATCTCATAGAGATGGCGCGTGCGCTGTTCGCGATAGCGGGCGATGCGCGCCTGATAGCGCACGCCCGCCGTCAGATTGCCGATCACCAGCCCGACGGTGAGCATGACGGCAAAGGTGAGGATGTACTGCACGTCCGAGACGGCGAGCGTCCCGCGGGGGGCAATAAAGAACAGATCGAAGCTGATGACGTTGATCACCGTCGCCAGGACCGACGGCCAGCGCCCGTAGAAGAGCGCCACCACTACCACGCCCAAAAGGTAGATCATCACCAGGTTGGCGGCATCAAACGCGATCAGCCACTGGCTGGCAATCACGGTAATCAGGGCGCAGAGCACGACGGCGACGAGACAGCCGCGAAGCTGAATGCGCCATTTATCGCTGAAGGTACGGCTGTCCGGCGCGCGATTGGGTAAGGGGGTAGGTTTGTCGTCCAGCGCCACGATCACCAGATCCAGATCCGGCGCGCGACGGGCCAGCTTGTCGGCAAAGGATTCTCGGCTAAACCAGCGCCGATGCTGACGACGGCCAATGACGATTTTCCCCAGGTTATGCTCGCGCGCGTAGCGCAGAATGGCTTTATCTTCCTGCGGATCGGAAAGGGTGGCGGTTTCCGCGCCCAGCTCCTGCGCCAGGCGCAGCGAACTCAGGATCGCGCGGCGCTGGTTTTCGGGCAGCGCGTGCAGCTGCGGCGTTTCGACATACACCGCATGCCAGACGCTGCCAAATTTGGCCGCCAGGCGCGCGGCGGTGCGGACAAGCTTTTCATTGCCGCTGCCGTGGCCCACGCACAGCAGGATGGCGTCCCGCGTGTGCCAGACGCGTTCCTGTCCCTGTAAATCGCGCCAGGCGCGCATCTGATCGTCCACCCGGTCGGCGGTTCGGCGCAGGGCCAGCTCGCGCAGGGCAATCAGGTTGCCTTTACGGAAGAAATGTTCGATGGCGCGCTCTGCCTGGCCGGCAATATAAACCTTGCCTTCATGCAGGCGCTGGCGTAAATCATCGGGCGGCAGGTCGACCAGCACCACCTCATCGGCGGAATCGAAGAAGGGATCGGGCACCGTCTCGCGTACCTGAATGCCGGTCACGCCGCTGACCACGTCGTTCAGGCTTTCGAGATGCTGAACGTTAACCGTGGTGAACACATCGATACCGGCTTCAAGTAATTCTTCAACGTCCTGCCAGCGTTTGGGGTGGCGCGAGCCTGGCGCATTGCTGTGCGCCAGCTCGTCCATCAGGATAAGCGCGGGACGGCGGGCGAGGGCGGCATCGAGATCGAATTCGGTGACTAACCGACCGCGGTGGCTGATGCGGCGGGGCGGCTGGGTAGCCAGCCCCTTCAGCAGTGATGCCGTCTCTTTACGTCCATGGGTTTCAACCACGCCGATCAGAATATCGAGCCCCTGCGCCCGAAGCCGCTGGGCTTCCGTCAGCATGGCGAAGGTTTTCCCGACGCCCGCGCAGGCGCCGAAGAAAATTTTCAGTTTGCCGCGATGGGCTTCAGCTGTTTGTTCGAGCAGCCTGTCCGGATCCGGGCGCATGGGCTCGTCGGTCATTTAGTTTTTCCTTAGCGCGTCCAGCGCCAGATTCAGCTCAACAATATTTACCACGGGCATGCCGATGAAGCTGACCAGCGGCTTTTGCGTGTGCTCTGCCACCAACTGGCTCAGCTGTTCGATGGTCAGCTGACGGGCAGCGGCGACGCGCGGGATCTGCCATGCCACGGCTGCCGGGGTCAGGCTGTAGTCCAGCCCGCTGGCCGAGGCGGTTACCAGCTCCACGGGAACGTCACGGCTGGCCTGCGGATTCGCGGCGCGCAGGGCTGCCACGCGCTCAGCGACGGCTTTGTCCAGCTCGGGGTTGCTGCCCGCCAGGTTGCTGCCGCCGGATGCCATCGGATTATACGGGCTTTCGGCAGTGGCGGAAGGGCGTCCCTGGAAGTAGCGGGCATCCGTAAAGTTCTGACCAATCAGGCGAGAGCCGCGGTTTTCACCGTTTTGCAGTATCAGCGAGCCGTTGGCCTGATCCTTAAACCACCACTGGCCCAGCGCGGTGGTCACCAGCGGGTACAGCCCGCCGGTAATGAGAGACAGCAGTATGAACAGAAGTATAGCGGGGCGTAACATGGTCATTTGATTCACCTTTTAAACCAGGCCGAACAGGGTCAACAGCAGATCGATAACCTTGATACCGACGAAGGGCACCACCAGCCCGCCCAGGCCGTAAATCCACAGGTTGCGGCGCAGCATGGCGGCCGCCGTGAGCGGCTTATAGCTCACGCCCTTCAGCGCCAGCGGGATCAGGAAGACAATAATCAAGGCGTTAAAGATGACTGCGCTCAGAATGGCCGAGGCCGGAGAGTGCAGGTGCATCACGTTCAGGGCGTTTAATTGCGGATAGGTCGCAGCAAACGCGGCCGGAATGATGGCGAAATACTTCGCCACGTCGTTGGCGATACTGAACGTGGTCAGCGAACCGCGCGTCATCAGCATCTGCTTGCCGATGTGCACCACTTCAATCAGCTTGGTCGGGTTAGAGTCGAGGTCGACCATGTTGCCTGCCTCTTTTGCGGCCTGGGTACCGGAGTTCATCGCCACCGCCACGTCGGCCTGCGCGAGGGCAGGAGCATCGTTGGTCCCGTCGCCGGTCATCGCCACCAGACGGCCTTCCGCCTGATACTGACGAATCAGTGCCAGCTTGGCTTCCGGTGTGGCTTCGGAAAGGAAATCATCCACGCCCGCTTCGGCAGCAATCGCCGCGGCGGTAAGACGGTTATCCCCGGTGATCATCACCGTTTTGATCCCCATTTTACGCAGTTGGGCAAAGCGCTCCTTGATGCCGCCTTTGACGATGTCCTTCAGGGCAATGACCCCGAGTACGCGCGCGCCTTCGGCCACCACCAGCGGCGTCGCCCCCTGACGGGCCACGCTTTCGACCAGGCTGTCCACTTCCGGCGGGAAGTGGCCGTTGTTAGCCTCGATGTGGCGGCGGATCGCGTCAACCGAGCCTTTACGGATCATGCGATCCTGAATGTTAATTCCGCTCATGCGGGTTTGCGCCGTAAAGGGCACGAAGGTGGCGTGCAGGCTCTGAACGTCGCGCTGGCGCAGGTTGAAGCGCTGTTTGGCGAGGATCACAATGCTGCGGCCTTCCGGGGTTTCATCGGCAAGGGAAGAGAGCTGGGCGGCATCCGCCAGCGTTTTTTCATCCACGCCCGGGGCGGGTAAGAAGTCTGACGCCTGGCGGTTACCCAGGGTGATGGTCCCGGTTTTATCCAGCAGCAAGACATCCACGTCACCGGCGGCTTCCACCGCCCGCCCGCTGGTGGCGATGACGTTGGCACCGAGCATACGGCTCATGCCGGCCACGCCGATGGCCGACAGCAGGCCGCCGATGGTGGTGGGGATCAGACAAACCAGCAGCGCCACCAGCACCGTGACGGTGACCGCGGTGCCGCCATAGGCAGAGAACGGCCACAGCGTCGCGGTTGCCAGCAGGAAGACAATAGTCAGGGCCACCAGCAGGATGGTCAGGGCAATCTCGTTTGGCGTTTTACGGCGCTGTGCGCCTTCCACCATGGCGATCATCCGGTCGAGGAAGGTTTCACCCGGGTTAACGCTGCACTGGATCACCAGCCAGTCGGAGAGAATGCGCGTCCCGCCCGTCACGGAGGCGAAATCGCCGCCGGACTCACGGATCACCGGCGCGGATTCGCCGGTGATGGCGCTCTCATCCACCGATGCGCCCCCTTCAATAACTTCGCCGTCGCAAGGGATGATGTCACCGGCTTCCACCAGCACCACATCGCCTTTACGCAGTTCATCTGCCGGAACGTGGTCCATCTGGGCACCGTACTTCGGTTCACGTAGCTTGCGTGCGAAGGCGGTCTTTTTCACCCCTTTCAGGCTGTTGGCCTGGGCTTTACTCCGGCCTTCCGCCAGCGCTTCCGCAAAGTTGGCGAACAGCACGGTAAACCACAGCCACAGGCTGATGGCGCCGGTAAACATCGCATTTCCCGGCATATGGCCTGTTCCCATGGCAATCGCCAGGGCGGTGGTCAGGACGCTTCCCGCCCAGACGATAAACATCACCGGGTTGTGCCACTGCACGCGCGGGCTCAGCTTTTTCACCGCATCCATGAGCGCCTGGCGAACTAATGACGGTTCGAACAGGGCCAGTTGTTTACGACTCATGACAATTTCTCCGCAAAATCAGCGTAAAGAGAGGTATTCCGCGACCGGGCCTAACGCGAGGGCGGGGATAAAGGTCAGGGCGCCGACCAGCAACACGGTGCCCGTCAGCAGGCCGATAAACAGCGCGCCGTGGGTCGGTAATGTCCCGGTAGTGGTCGGTTGGATTTTTTTGTTCACCAGCGATCCGGCTATCGCCATAACCGGCACAATGATCCCGAAGCGGCCCACAAACATGCAGAACGCCAGCAGACAGTTCCAGAACGGAGAGTTGGCGCTTAAACCTGCAAAGGCGCTGCCGTTGTTGTTGGCGGCAGAGGAGACGGCATACAGCACTTCGCTAAAACCGTGAATGCCGGGGTTAAAGATGCCGCTGCGTCCAGCCTCGGTCATCAACGCCAGCGCGGTGCCGAGCAGCACGAGAGCCGGGGTGACCAGAATTGCCAGTGCGGTTAACTTCATCTCGCGAACGTCGATCTTTTTACCCAGATACTCCGGGGTGCGGCCAATCATCAGACCGGCAATAAACACCGCCAGCAGCACGAACAGCAGCATGCCGTAAAGACCGGAGCCCACGCCGCCAAACACCACCTCACCAATCTGCATCAGCCACATCGGGATCATGCCGCCCAGCGCCGTAAAGGAATCATGCATGGCATTGACGGCCCCGCACGACGCTGCCGTGGTGACCACCGCATACAGGCTACTGGCGAGAATGCCAAAGCGGCTCTCTTTACCTTCCATGTTGATTGCGCTATCTGCACCCAGTGAGAGGAAGTGCGGATTACCCTGCCATTCGGCCCACATCACCAGCGCAACACAGACCACAAAGATCAGCGACATGGTCCAGAGCAGGGTACGCCCCTGGCGGCGATCGTTGACCACGTCGCCAAAGGCGAAACAGAGCGCGGCGGGGATCAGGAAAATCGCCAGCATCTGCACAAAATTGGTCAGGGCGGTCGGGTTTTCGAACGGGTGCGACGAGTTGGCATTGAAGAAGCCGCCACCGTTCGTTCCGAGCATTTTGATGGCTTCCTGCGACGCCACTGGCCCCATCGGCAGGAGCTGTTTTGCGCCTTCCAGCGAGGTATAAGGTGCGTAAGGCAGCAGGTTTTGCAGGCTGCCCTGCTGTATGAAGAACAGCGCGATCAGCAGCGCAATCGGCAGCAGGATCCACAGCGTAATGCGCGTCAGGTCTACCCATGCGTTACCCAGCGTGCTCACTTTCTGGCGCGCAAACGCCCGCGTTAGCGCGAAGATCACCGCAATACCGCTGGCGGCAGAGAGGAAGTTCTGCACGGTTAACCCGACCATCTGGCTGAAGTAGCTGAGCGTGGTTTCACCGGCATAGGACTGCCAGTTGGTGTTGGTGACAAAACTGACCGCCGTGTTTAGCGCCAGGTGCCAGGACAGGCCCGGTAACTGCTGCGGATTCAAAGGCAGGACACCCTGCAACATCAGCATGGCAAAAAGCGCGATGAGGCCAACGATATTCAGCAGCAGAATAGCGATCAGATAGTCACGCCAGTTCATCTCCCGATCGTCTATACCCAGTACGCGCCAGATCCCTTTTTCAACGCTTCCCGTGCCGGGCAGGGGAACGTTATTGATCAGCCGTGCCAGCCCCGAGCCCAGTGGCCTTGCCAGGACGAACAACACCACTAAGAAACTGGCAATAAGCAAAAACGCCTGAGCAGCCATCAGAATGCCTCCGCATTAATCAGGGCATAAACCAGATAACCCAATAACAGGAACACCAGCACGATGCCGGCAATAAGACCTGCACTCACAATCCACCTCCGGGTGACTTTTGTTGTTGTGCTAACGGTAGGATTTATGGCGCAAAGATTTCGCAAAAATGAGAAGGGCGGGTGTAAAAAAAGTATAAAAATGGCAAAACCCACAATTTAACTATTGATAAGTAAATCGTTAACTTTTTTGTAACTTAATTACGGCGTGAATGTAAATTTTGGCTAAACGGACGAAAATAAGTGGTCGGATGAGTAGTAAAATTACAAACAAAGCGATATTATTTTAGCCAGGTCACAGATTTTGAATTTTCCGGATGACGTTTCCGGCCAACTATAGGGGAGAAAAATATGGATCTTTATAAAGAGTTTCCGGCTCATATCGTGTTCATGCGCCGCGCTTTCGCCGTAGTGGCTGGCGTGCTGGCTCTGCCGGTGATGCTGTTCTGGAAAGATCGTGCACGTTTTTATAGCTATCTGCACCGCGTCTGGGCGAAAACCAGCGAGAAGCCGGTGTGGATGGATCAGGCCGAGAAAGCGACCTGCGATTTTTACTGATACTAAGACGACACCCAGAAAAAAACGCCGGGGGAGCGATAGCCCCTCGTCAGGGTTTACAGGCACATAATAGCCGTCTTTCTTGCCGGGTGACGCTGCGCTTACCCGGCCTACACAGGGCAAAGAGATCAATGCATTGCATGTTTCATTGTAGGCCCTTGCAAGCGTAGCGCCGCCGGGCGAAATGCACAGCATGCACCTTGTCATCAGTCTGTAAGGCCGCCTTGGGCGGCCTTTTTTATTTCAACCCGTCTACACTTCATGGCAAAGTAGTTCAATGCATGCTTTTTCCTTTTACGGCATGCCCTTACGGACATAATGGATATTTGCCTGGAGTTTTATGCCCACCCATCTGGTTTGGTTTCGCGCGGACCTGCGCGTACATGACAACTTCGCACTCGCGGCAGCCTGCCGTTCCGATGACGCCAGCGTGCTGGCGCTGTTTATCGCTACGCCTGAACAGTGGCAGCAGCATGATATGGCCCCGCGGCAGGCGGCTTACCTCAAATCGCATCTGAACGATCTGCAACACTCACTTGCTGAAAAAGGTATCCCGCTGATCTACAAAGAGGTCAGTGACTTTGCCGCGCAGCTTAAGATGTTGCGGGAGGTATGTCAGCAGAACGGCGTCACGCATCTTTTTTATAACTACCAGTACGAGCTGAACGAACGGCTGCGGGATCGCCAACTGGAGAACATTCTGGGCGAGGTGGTTTGTGAAGGATTTGATGACAGCGTAATGCTGGCACCGGGCAGCGTCATGACCGGCGGCCATGAAATGTATAAAGTGTTCACGCCGTTTAAAAATGCTTTTGTTAAACGCCTGCAAGAGGCGCTGCCGGAGTGCGTACCCGCACCCGCAGCCAGAGGGGAAGCTATAACCACGCTGCCTGAATTAACGTTTAACTATCCCCAACAGGCATTCGATGAGCTTCTGTTCCCCGCAAACGAGAAGGCAGCAATTGCGAAGCTGCGCCAGTTTTGCAAACAGGGCGCGGGAGAGTACGACGCGCGCAGGGATTTCCCGGCGATTGAAGGGACAAGCCGCTTATCGGCAAGCCTGGCGCTGGGCGTACTCTCTCCTCGCCAGTGTTTACATCGTCTTCTGGCCGAGCAGCCGCAGGCGATGGACGGTGGGGCGGGTTCGGTGTGGCTGAACGAACTCATCTGGCGTGAATTCTATCGCCATCTGATGACGTATCATCCCGATCTCTGTAAGCATCGTCCGTTCATCCCCTGGACCGACAACGTAAAATGGCAGCACGATGAGGCACGTTTACAGGCCTGGCAAAAAGGGGAAACGGGCTATCCGATTGTTGATGCCGCCATGCGCCAGCTGAATGAAACCGGGTGGATGCACAACCGCCTGCGAATGATTACCGCCAGCTTTCTGGTGAAGGATCTGCTTATCGACTGGCGTATCGGAGAGCGCTATTTTATCTCTCATCTGATCGACGGCGATCTCGCTGCGAATAACGGCGGCTGGCAGTGGGCGGCCTCTACCGGCACCGATGCGGCTCCCTATTTCAGGATTTTTAATCCGACCACTCAGGGGCAAAAATTTGATGCCAACGGCGACTTTATCCGCCGCTGGTTGCCCGCGCTCAGGAACGTTCATGCGAAAGCAATCCACGACCCGTGGGCATGGGCGGATAAACAGGGCGTAAAGCTCGATTATCCCCGCCCGATTGTTGACCATAAACAGGCGCGCACCGCCACGCTGGCGGCGTACGAAGCCGCCCGAAAAGTTTGAGAGCATAAAGATGAAAAACAGTGAACTGGAACGCCTGATTAACGAAAAACTCAATACCGCCTCCTTTAGCGACTACGGCCCAAATGGCCTGCAGGTAGAAGGGCGCGAAACGGTGCAGAAAATTATCACCGGCGTCACGGCAAGCCAGGCGCTGCTGGACGAGGCTGTCCGTCAGGAAGCCGATGCGGTGATTGTCCATCACGGCTACTTCTGGAAAAACGAATCACCGATTATTCGCGGCATGAAGCGCAACCGCCTGAAAACGTTGCTGGCAAATGACATCAACCTGTACGGTTACCACCTGCCGCTGGACGCACACCCGGAACTGGGCAACAACGTTCAGCTTGCGCAGCTGTTGGGGATAACCGTAATGGGCGAAATCGAGCCGCTGGTGCCGTGGGGCGAGCTGGCGATGCCGGTTCCCGGACTGGAGCTGGCCTCGTGGATTGAAGCGCGCCTGGGGCGTCGCCCGCTGTGGTGCGGCGATACGGGCGCGGACCTGGTAAAACGCGTTGCCTGGTGCACCGGGGGCGGGCAGGGCTTTATCGACAGCGCCGCGCGCTTCGGTGTTGATGCCTTTATCACCGGCGAGGTTTCCGAGCAGACCATTCACTCGGCGCGTGAACAGGGGCTGCATTTCTACGCGGCCGGTCATCATGCCACCGAGCGCGGCGGCATTCGTGCCCTCAGCGAGTGGCTGACGGAAAATACCGATCTGGATGTAACCTTTATTGATATCCCTAACCCGGCCTGATGAGAGGTGCCTGAGTGCAGCGAGCGCGTTGTTATCTTCTGGGAGAAACGGCAGTGGTTCTGGAGCTCGAGCCGCCGGTGACCCTTGCCACGCAAAAGCGTATCTGGCGGCTAACCCAGCGTCTGGTCGATCTGCCGGACGTGGTTGAAGCCATTCCGGGGATGAATAACATCACGGTGGTGCTGCGTAGTCCGCATACGCTGGCGCTGGATGCCATCGAGCGTTTACAGCGCTGGTGGGAAGAGAGCGAGGCGCTGGAGCCGGAATCGCGTGCCATTGAGATCCCGGTCGTTTATGGCGGTACGGGGGGACCGGATCTTGGTGTGGTCGCAGACCATTGCGGGCTCACCGAAAAGCAGGTGGTTGAACTGCACAGTTCGGTGGATTACGTCGTCTGGTTCCTGGGATTCCAGCCCGGATTCCCGTATCTGGGGGGATTATCTCCCCGGCTGCATACGCCGCGCCGCGCTGAACCGCGCCTGAGCGTACCGGCGGGGACGGTCGCGATTGGTGGCGAGCAGACCGGCGTATATCCGCTGGCTTCGCCCGGTGGTTGGCAGCTTATTGGGCATACCGCCACCCCGTTATTTGACCCCGCGCTGGCGTCGCCAATACTCCTGCGCCCGGGCGACACCCTTCGCTTTATCCCGCAGAAGGAGGGGGTATGTTAACGCTTATTCGCGCCGGGCTTTACACCTCCGTACAGGATGCCGGGCGCTTTGGCATGCGCCAGTCCGGCGTGAGCTATTGTGGCGCGCTGGACCGTCCTGCGCTGGAAATCGCTAACGTGCTGGTGGGCAACCCCGGCAGCACGGCGGCGCTCGAAATTACGCTCGGTCAGTGTGTCATTGAGTTTGGTCAGGAGACCTGGTTCGCGCTCACCGGCGCCGGCTGTGATGCCACGCTGGACGGCAAAGCGGTGTGGACCGGCTGGCGTCTGCGGGCGAAAGCCGGGCAGCGTCTGACCTTAAAGCGTCCTCTGCACGGCGTGCGTAGCTATCTCGCGGTGGCTGGCGGCATTGATGTGCCTGAGGTGCTGGGCTCATCCAGTACCGATCAGAAAGCCGGGATAGGCGGTCACGAAGGACGTCTGTTGCGCGACGGCGATCGCCTGGCGATTAAGCCCTCTTCGCGTCACTTCTCGACGGCTCAGGGGGTGAAACAACTTCTCTGGGGAAACCAGATCCGCGCCTTACCGGGGCCGGAATATCATGAGTTCGACGAGGCCTCAAAAGAGTCTTTCTGGCGCGCGCCGTGGAAGCTTAGTCCGCAGAGTAACCGAATGGGCTATCGTCTGCAGGGGCAGCCGCTGATCCGGACCACCGACCGGGAACTGCTCTCCCACGGTTTGTTGCCCGGCGTTATTCAGGTTCCAGGCAACGGGCAACCGATCGTCTTAATGAACGACGCGCAGACGACGGGGGGCTATCCGCGAATTGCCTGCATTATTGAAGCCGATCGCTACCATCTGGCGCAAATTCCCCTCGGTCAGCCGATTCACTTCGTGCAGTGTTCGCTGGAGGAAGCGCTAAAGGCGCGGCAGGATCAGCAGCGCTATCTCGAACAGCTGGCGTGGAGGCTCGATGGTAAAGATTGATTTAAACGCCGATCTGGGCGAGGGCGGCAGCGCCGACGCGGCGCTAATGACGCTGGTCTCTTCGGTCAATATTGCCTGCGGCTTTCACGCGGGCGATGCGCAAACCATGCTGGAGAGCGTGCGTCATGCCATCAAAAATGGCGTGGCGATTGGCGCTCACCCGAGCTTCCCTGACCGGGATAACTTTGGTCGCACCGCGATGGACCTGCCGCCTGAGACGGTCTACGCGCAGGTGCTCTACCAGACTGGCGCGCTGGAGGCGATGGTTCGCGCCGGGAAGGGCGTACTGCGTCACGTGAAGCCGCACGGTATGCTCTATAACCAGGCGGCAAAAGACCCGGTACTGGCGGCGGCGATTGCCCGTGCGGTGCGGGACTGTAATCCGCAGCTGATTCTGGTCGGCCTGGCGGGCAGTGAGCTTATTCGTGCCGGAGAACGGCTGGGGCTGACCACGCGGCAGGAGGTGTTTGCCGATCGGGGATACATGCCGGACGGCAGTCTGGTTCCGCGCACGCAAGCCGGTGCGCTGATTACCGATGAAGCGAAAGCGCTGGCGCAGACGCTGGAGATGGTGCGCTACGGGCGAGTGACCGCCGTGGATGGCACAACGGCGCACGTTCAGGCTGATACGGTATGTTTACACGGCGATGGCGAGCATGCGCTCCAGTTCGCGCGCCGCCTGCGGGCCGCGTTCGCTGAAGAGGGCATTCTTGTCAGCGCAGATTAATCATAAAAGGACAGAAAAATGCCAGAAGGCCCGGAGATCCGCCGCGCGGCGGATAGCCTCGAGGCGGCGATAAAGGGCAAACCGCTGACGGAGGTCTGGTTTGCTTTTCCTCAACTGAAACCGTTTGAATCACAGCTGGTGGGGCAGTCGGTAACGCATATTGAAACGCGCGGCAAAGCGTTGCTCACGCACTTTTCCCATAACCTGACGTTATATAGCCACAACCAGCTTTACGGCGTGTGGCGCGTGGTGGAGGCGGGTGAACAGCCGCAAACGACCCGCGTGCTGCGCGTCAGGCTGCAAACGGCGGATAAGGCGATCCTGCTCTATAGCGCTTCTGATATCGAAATGTTAACGCCTGAGCAGTTGCTCACGCACCCGTTCTTACAGCGGGTTGGGCCGGACGTGCTGGATATGCGCCTGACGGCGAGAGATGTGAAGGCCCGGCTGCTATCGCCCACATTCCGCAACCGGCAGTTTTCCGGCCTGTTCCTTGACCAGGCCTTTCTCGCCGGGCTTGGCAACTACCTGCGGGTGGAGATCCTCTGGGAAGTCGGGCTGGCACCGCAGCACAAAGCTTCTCAGCTGAGCGATGAACAGCTGGAGGCGCTGTCCCACGCGCTGCTGGACATCCCGCGGCTGTCGTACAACACGCGTGGCATCGTAGATGAAAACAAGCACCACGGGGCGCTGTTCCGGTTCAAGGTGTTTCATCGGGCGGGGAAGAAGTGCGAGCGGTGCGGCGGGATTATCGACAGGATTATGCTCTCTTCGAGACCCTTTTACTGGTGTCCACATTGTCAAAAATAAAAAAGCCGGGTGGCGGCTACGCCTTACCCGGCCTACGTTTCGCATTTGTAGGCCCGGTAAGCGTTAGGGTATGAACCGGAAACATGGGTAACACTTTAGACCGGATACATGGGTAACAGTTATAACTGGCATA
>NZ_JFHW01000024.1:0-102296 GCF_000612205.1 Enterobacter sp. 5-4
TATAACTGTTACCCATGTATCCGGTCTAAAGTGTTACCCATGTTTCCGGTTCATACCCTGCGCTTACCCGGCCTACAAAATCCGCAAATTTGCATCTTGCCTCCCCTCCCCGCACAATGAACGCCTGTCGCAGTGAAGACAAAAGGTAACCTATGAGTCAGAGTCATTTCTTTGCCCACCTCTCCCGCCTGAAACTCATCAACCGCTGGCCGCTGATGCGCAATGTCCGCACGGAAAATGTGTCAGAGCACAGTCTGCAGGTTGCGATGGTCGCTCACGCGCTTGCCGCGATTAAAAATCGCAAATTCAACGGTCAGGTTAATGCGGAACGCATTGCCCTGCTGGCGATGTACCACGATGCGTCAGAAGTGCTCACCGGCGACCTGCCTACGCCGGTGAAATATTTCAATTCGCAGATTGCGCAGGAATATAAGGCCATTGAGAAAATTGCCCAGCAGAAGCTGATTGAGATGGTGCCCGAAGAGCTTCGTGATATTTTCGAGCCGCTTATCAACGAGCATCAATACACGGAAGAGGAGAAGTCGCTGGTTAAACAGGCCGACGCGCTGTGTGCCTATCTGAAGTGTCTCGAAGAGTTGTCCGCAGGGAATAACGAATTCTTGCTGGCGAAAACGCGCCTGGAAAAAACGCTGGAATCCCGCCGCAGCGAAGAGATGGATTACTTTATGCAGGTGTTTGTACCGAGCTTCCATTTATCGCTGGATGAGATCAGCCAGGATTCTCCCCTCTGATTTACGCCCAGCGGCGCTGCGCTTGCAGGGCCTGCTGGCTTGTTGGCCGGGTAAGGCGCAGCCGCCACCCGGCAAAATGCTCAGAACGGAAACAGGACCGGTATCAATACCACGCACACCACCATCACCAGCACGGTGAACGGCACGCCCAGCTTCACGAAATCGCTGAATCGATAGTTCCCCGGTCCCAGCACCAGCGTGTTTACCGGTGAAGAGACCGGCGTCATAAACGCCGCGGAAGCGGCCATCGCCACCATCATCGCAAACGGATACGGCGATACGCCCATGGACTTCGCCATCGCCAGGGCGATAGGTGCCATCAGTACCGCCGTTGCGGTGTTCGAGATAAACAGGCCGATGGTGGCGCACATGATAAACAGGCAGACCATCATCATGTATGGCCCATACCCGCCGCCCACGTCCATTAAGCCTTTAACGATCAGATCTACCCCGCCGGTTTTTTGCAGCGCCAGGGCAAAAGGCATCATCCCGACAATGAGAATGATGCTCGGCCAGTGAATGGCCTTATAGGCGCTTTCGGCGTCAATGCAGCGGAATTTACCCATCAACAGGCAGGCGATGATTGCGGCGACCGGATTGGGGATCTCATCGGTCAGCATCAGCGCCACCATCAATACCAGGCAAAAAATCGCATGGGGCGCCTGGCTGTGCGCGGGCGACGCGTCGCTCTCCTCAACGGGCATGTTGAGCACCACAAAATCACGCCCTTTTTGCCCGAGCTGGCTAATCAGCTTCCAGTTACCGACGACGAGAAAAATATCGCCCAGCAGGATCGGCTCATCCACCACCGCCCCTTCCATCGCCACGCCATCGCGCTTCAGCCCCACGACGTTCAGGCCATAGCGGGTGCGGAACCCCATCTCCCGCACGGTTTTACCCAGCAGTTCCGACTCCGGGATCAGCGACACCTCGGCCATGCCGACATCCAGCGCCTGATCGGAGAAATACTCCCCGCGCAGCACCATCGGCTCCAGCAGCTGTTCGCTGCAGAACTCGCGCAGGTCCACATCCGCGGTGGACATATCAATCAGCAGGACGTCACGCGCGCGGAATTCCGACACCCCGTTGACGTTGACGATCACCCGGCGAAACCGTCGCCAGCGCTCTACGCCGATCACATTCGCGCCATAGCGCTCACGCAGCTTCAGGTCATCCAGCCGCTGCCCCACCATCGGCGAGCCGGGCCGGATCGCCAGACGGCGCGCGCGCCCGGTAAGGCGGTACTCTTTAATCAGATCGCGGAAGGTGCGTCGCTTCCATCCTTCTTTATTTTTGTCCTGTTTTTCACCTTTCAGGGCAAAACGGGTCAGCAGCATGTAGACCACGCCCATGACCAGAATGACCAGCCCAAGCGGGGTGACGCTGAAAAAGCTAAAGCCCTCAAATCCTTCCCGGATCAGTTCGCTGTTGACCACCAGGTTCGGCGGCGTGGCCACCAGGGTCATCATGCCGCTGATAAGCCCGGCAAAGCTCAGGGGCATCATCAGGCGCGACGGCGAGCTCTGCATCCGCATGGAGACGCTCAGCACCACCGGGATAAAGATAGCGACCACGCCCGTGGAGCTCATAAACGCCCCCAGCCCGGCGACGGTCACCATCAGGTAGATTAGCATCTTGGTTTCGCTGCTGCCCGCCACCTTCACCAGCCACGACCCCATGATGGTCGCTACGCCGGTGCGCACCAGCCCATCACCGATAATAAACAGGGCGGCAATCAGGATAACGTTGGGATCGCTAAATCCGGAGAAGGCTTCCGGCAGCGTCAGCGTTCCGCTGAGCACAAACGCGACGATGACAAACAGGGCGACGGCGTCCATGCGTACCTTGCCCGTGGCAAAAAGAATGATGGCGATTAAAAGCAGGCTCAGGACCCAAATCAGTTCACCGTTCACAACCTATCCTTGTCAGTGGAAGATGAGGAATTTTGCCATAAAAAAGCCCCAGCAATGTGGGGCCATATCATGGGATTACATTTTTAGCGAGACGGTTACAACTCCGTCAGAGGCTTTTGAAACAGACAGTGCCGTCAGTGAATCCAGCACCAGGTCTGCCTCGTCCAGGCGGGGAGATTCCGCCGGAACGTTAACGGCGATGACGTGGCTTCCTGCGTTCAGCCCGGCCAGTACGCCAGCCGCCGCATCTTCGACCACCACGCACTCTGCAGGGTCCAGGCCCAGCAGTTCAGCGCCCAGTAAAAATGCGTCAGGCTCCGGTTTACCCCGCTTCACGCGCTCCGCCGTGATAAACACGTCCGGCGTTGGCAACCCTGCAGCCTTGTGCCGGGCGTGGGCCACCGGCACGGAACCGGAGGTGACAATAGCCCACGGGATCTGCGCCTCGTTCAGATGCTCAAGCAGTTCGCGCGCGCCCGGTAACGCGGTGATGCCGTCCGTATCGGTGGCTTCAATGTGTTCCAGGTACTTGAACTCCGCCTGAATGTCCTCCTCAGAGCGTCCGGCCAGGAAGTGCCGTAGCGAGGTAATGGCCTGTTTGCCATGGATAAAATTCAGCACGTCCTGATGGTCGATGCCATGTCTGTCAGCCCAATGGCACCAGGAACGTTCCACAACCGGCAGCGAGTCCACCAGCGTACCGTCCAGATCAAACAGAAAACCTCTACACTGCACACGCACCTCCGTCAGGCATTAATGATTTGTTGAATTTCGTTGCTGCTTAAATGGTACTGACGCGGGCAGGCGTGCCACGCGCTCAGCATACGCTGATATTTATCCCACATCGGGGTCTGCGCGTTGAAGCCGTGGGTGCCCGCGTCAAAGTGGGTATAACGCCCTTCTGTATTCACCATAAAGCGAACATAGCTCAGATAACGCGCTTCCGTTGCGGCATCAAAGCCTAAGAAGGTCACGCGGCGCTCGTCAATGGACTGCTGATCTTTGAGATTCGTCCAGGACACATGCAGGGCGTGATACATCTCCATAATGTCGATCACGATGCGACAGGTTTCTTCTTTCAGCTCGCCAAACTCGCGGTCCAGTTCGCGCATTTGTAGACCAAAGCCGCGTTCGACGATGGTTTGCAGGCGGCTGTAGCGCGCAGCGTTATCGGGATCAAGCATAGTCATCATCTTGTACTGGTTAGACAAAATCAGACGTTGGGCATGGGTCATTTCCATCTTTCGACTCCTGTAGCGCATTGCACTTAAAAAAAAGACACGGTAACTGATTGTTACTGTGCCCTCTTTTCTTGGTCGTTTCGATGATCAATCACAAGTCATCGAGGAATGTTTTATCCAGTTGCTTAAATGCACGCTTTAACGTGTCCGCCAGCGCCTGGTAATCCGGCTTGCCTTCCACCGGGGCGAGCGCCTGCCCGGCCTCTTCCAGTTTACCGCGCACTTCATAAAACCAGTGTAAAATAGAAGGGGGAAGTGGCGTGATGGACCGTTTACCTAACCACCACAGGCCCTGCATTGGCAGGCTTAATGCGAAGAGCGCCGTGGCAACGGCAGGACCAAGCTGTCCACCCAACGCAATCTGCCAGCACAGCGTAAAGATAGCGACAGGCGGCATAAAGCGAATCGCATAGCGCGTAGCGCGGATGGTGCGATTCTCAATAAACATCGGCGCAAGGCGCTTTTCCATCGGCCACGTCTTTGCGTAATGCTGTCCCCGACGAAACAGGCTAAAGAAATTAACGGACGGGTTCTCTGGTGTCGACATGGCTGTACCTCAACTTCACATATAAAAATTAAAATTTTCGTGCAAAACCACAACAAGCTATGACAACGTTCAAAATATTTTGTCATCACTACCCCGTATCGGGTATCCTGTGCCAGCCTGATAGGGCCTTAGACGAGAATCATTAGCTCGTCAAATTATTGCATATTATGCCTTTGGCTGAAAATTGTGCAAAATGGCATAAAATCATAGTTATTTCTTCCATCATGCCACAATGTTCGTTTGGCATGATGTTAATCATAAATGTCCGGGTCATCATGCGTTACGCTGTTAGACTCACTGACGTTTTTTTAGCCACGTATCAATAATAGGTACTTCCATGTCGAGTAAGTTAGTACTGGTTCTGAACTGCGGTAGCTCCTCACTGAAATTCGCCATCATCGATGCGCTCAACGGTGACGAATACCTCTCTGGTTTGGCCGAATGTTTCCATCTGCCTGAAGCACGTATCAAGTGGAAGATGGACGGCAGCAAACAAGAAGCGGCTTTAGGTGCAGGCGCCGCTCACAGTGAAGCGCTGAACTTTATCGTTAACACTATTCTGGCACAAAAACCAGAACTGTCTGCTCAGCTGACTGCGATTGGTCACCGTATCGTCCACGGCGGCGAAAAATACACCAGCTCCGTGGTGATCGACGACTCTGTGATCCAGGGCATCAAAGACTCTGCCTCTTTCGCACCGCTGCACAACCCGGCTCACCTGATCGGTATCGCTGAAGCGCTGAAATCCTTCCCGAATCTGAAAGACAAAAACGTGGCCGTATTCGACACCGCGTTCCATCAGACCATGCCGGAAGAGTCTTACCTCTATGCCCTGCCATACAGCCTGTACAAAGAGCACGGCGTACGTCGTTACGGCGCGCACGGCACCAGCCACTTCTATGTGACTCAGGAAGCGGCAAAAGTGCTGAACAAGCCGGTTGAAGAACTGAACATCATCACCTGCCACCTGGGCAACGGTGGTTCTGTTTCTGCTATCCGCAACGGTAAATGTGTTGATACGTCCATGGGTCTGACCCCGCTGGAAGGTCTGGTGATGGGTACCCGTTCCGGTGACATCGACCCGGCGATCATCTTCCACCTGCACGACACCCTGGGCATGAGCGTTGACCAGATCAACAAAATGCTGACCAAAGAGTCTGGCCTGCTGGGTCTGACCGAAGTCACCAGCGACTGCCGTTACGTTGAAGACAACTACGCAGAGAAAGAAGACGCTAAACGTGCAATGGACGTTTACTGCCACCGTCTGGCGAAATACATCGGCTCTTACACTGCGCTGATGGAAGGCCGTCTGGACGCGGTTATCTTCACCGGTGGTATCGGTGAGAACGCGGCAATGGTTCGTGAACTGTCCCTGGGCAAACTGGGCGTTCTGGGCTTCGACGTTGATCACGAGCGTAACCTGGCTGCCCGCTTCGGCAAGTCTGGCTTCATCAACAAAGAAGGCACCCGCCCTGCTCTCGTTATCCCAACTAACGAAGAACTGGTCATCGCGCAAGACGCGCACCGCCTGACTGCCTGATTCCACACCGCCAGCAATGCTGGCGGTGCTGTTTTGTAACCCGCCCGATTTGGGCGGTAACGAAAGAGGATAAACCGTGTCCCGTACTATTATGCTGATCCCTACCGGAACCAGCGTCGGCCTGACCAGCGTCAGCCTTGGCGTTATCCGTGCTATGGAACGCAAAGGCGTTCGTCTGAGCGTCTTTAAGCCAATCGCCCAGCCACGTGCCGGTGGCGATGCACCAGACCAGACCACCACCATCGTTCGCAAGAACTCCAATCTGCCGGCGGCTGAACCGCTGAAGATGAGCCATGTTGAGTCTCTGCTCTCCAGCAACCAGAAAGACGTGCTGATGGAAGAGATCATCGCCAACTACCATGCTAACGCGCAAGACGCAGAAGTGGTGCTGGTTGAAGGTCTGGTTCCAACCCGCAAACACCAGTTTGCCCAGTCTCTGAACTTCGAAATCGCGAAAACCCTGAACGCAGAGATCGTTTTCGTGATGTCTCAGGGCACTGATACCCCGGAACAGCTGAACGAGCGTATCGAACTGACGCGCAGCAGCTTCGGCGGCGCGAAAAATACCAACATCACCGGCGTGATCGTCAACAAACTGAACGCGCCAGTGGATGAGCAGGGCCGTACTCGCCCTGACCTGTCCGAGATCTTCGACGACTCGTCCAAAGCGAAAGTCATCAAAGTTGACCCGGCTAAGCTGCAGGAGTCGAGCCCGCTTCCGGTTCTGGGCGCGGTGCCATGGAGCTTCGATCTGATTGCCACCCGTGCAATCGACATGGCGCGTCACCTGAACGCGACCGTGATTAACGAAGGCGACATTAACACCCGTCGCGTGAAGTCCGTGACCTTCTGTGCGCGTAGCATTCCGCACATGCTGGAACACTTCCGCGCAGGTTCCCTGCTGGTGACCTCCGCAGACCGTCCTGACGTGCTGGTTGCAGCCTGCCTGGCCGCAATGAACGGCGTGGAAATCGGTGCGATCCTGCTGACCGGTGCCTACGAGATGGACCCACGCGTCAGCAAGCTGTGCGAACGCGCGTTCGCTACCGGCCTGCCGGTCTTCATGGTGAACACCAACACCTGGCAGACCTCCCTGAGCCTGCAGAGCTTCAACCTGGAAGTGCCGGTTGATGACCACGAGCGTATCGAGAAAGTTCAGGAATACGTTGCGGGCTACATCAACGCAGACTGGATCGAATCCCTGACCGCGACCTCCGAGCGCAGCCGCCGTCTGTCTCCGCCAGCCTTCCGCTACCAGCTGACCGAGCTGGCGCGTAAAGCGGGCAAACGCGTTGTTCTGCCAGAAGGCGACGAACCACGTACCGTTAAAGCGGCGGCTATCTGTGCAGAGCGCGGCATCGCGACCTGTGTGCTGCTGGGTAACCCGGATGAGATCAACCGCGTAGCGGCCTCTCAGGGCGTTGAGCTGGGCGCTGGCATCGAAATCGTTGACCCGGAAGTGGTTCGCGAAAGCTACGTTGCCCGTCTGGTTGAGCTGCGTAAGAACAAGGGCATGACCGAAGCCGTTGCGCGTGAGCAGCTGGAAGACAACGTGGTGCTGGGCACGCTGATGCTGGAGCAGGACGAAGTTGACGGCCTGGTTTCCGGTGCGGTTCACACCACGGCGAACACCATCCGTCCACCGCTGCAGCTGATCAAAACCGCGCCAGGCAGCTCTCTGGTGTCTTCCGTGTTCTTCATGCTGCTGCCTGAACAGGTTTACGTTTACGGCGACTGCGCGATCAACCCGGATCCAACCGCAGAGCAGCTGGCTGAGATCGCTATCCAGTCCGCAGACTCCGCGACCGCTTTCGGTATCGAGCCACGCGTGGCGATGCTCTCCTACTCCACCGGCACATCTGGTGCAGGTAGCGACGTAGAGAAAGTGCGTGAAGCGACCCGTATTGCGCAGGAAAAACGCCCTGATCTGATGATCGACGGCCCGCTGCAGTACGATGCCGCAGTCATGGCTGACGTTGCAAAATCCAAAGCGCCGAACTCGCCGGTTGCAGGTCGCGCTACCGTGTTCATCTTCCCGGATCTGAACACCGGTAACACCACCTACAAAGCGGTACAGCGTTCTGCCGACCTGATCTCCATCGGGCCAATGCTGCAGGGCATGCGCAAACCTGTGAACGACCTGTCTCGTGGCGCACTGGTAGACGATATCGTTTACACCATCGCGCTGACAGCGATCCAGTCTTCGCAGCAGCAGTAATGTACTGCCGGATGGCGCTTCGCTTATCCGGTCTACAAAACCGTAGGCCCGGTAAGCGCTAGCGCCACCGGGCAACAAAAAGGCGACCACTTAACCGGTCGCCTTTTTTATTTACAGCAGTTCGCGCGCCGCCGATACAATGTCATGTGCCGTCAGGCCATACTCTTTCTGCAGGAAATCCTGCGTTCCCACCTGGCCGTAACGCTCCTTGACCCCGACCCGCCGCATCGGCACCGGACAGGTTTCCACCAGCACTTCCGCTACCGCCGACCCCAGCCCGTTGTGAATGCTGTGGTTTTCACAGGTCACGATGCGCCCGGTTTTCTCGGCGTAGTTTTTCACCAGCATCCGGTCGATGGGCTTCAGGGTAAACATGTCGATGACCGCCGCGCTGACGCCCTCCTGCTCAAGCTGCCGCGCCGCCTCAAGGGCTTCTGCAACCATGATGCCGTTGGCAATCAGCGTAATATCGCTCCCCTCGCGCAGCACGTTACCTTTTCCAATGGTGAAGGTGGAGCCCGGCGCATACATGCTCGGCGCCTGCTTACGAATGGTCCGCACCCAGTAGAAGCCGTCGAGATCGATAAGCTGGCGCAGCACGTCCTCAAACATCACCGCGTCGGTCACCTCCAGCACCACCGAATGCGCCAGCCCGCGCACAATGCCCATATCCTCAAACGACATATGCGTTCCGCCGTTGTGGCAGGCCGTCACGCCCGCGTCTGAGGCAATCACCTTCACGTTGTTGCGCTGATAGTCGAGGGACATAAACAGCTGGTCAAAGCAGCGGCGGCTGGCAAAGGCGGTGAAGGTGTGAACGAACGGCTTGCGGCCGGTAAGCGACAGCCCGGCTGCCGTGCCGATGACGTTAGCTTCCATAATGCCGCAGTTAATCACGTGCTGCGGATAGTCGCGCGCCACGCCGTCCATCGCCATCGAGCTCATCAGGTCGGCTTCAAGCGCAATGATGTCGCTTCCGGCCTCAATCTGCTTTGCCACGAAGCCCGCGTAAACTTTACGCATCTCAACGGCGTCTTTCTGTCCTGCCGGTGCAACCTTAATCATGTGAAGCCTCCAGTTGGCGAATCGTCTCGTTGAGGGCCGCTTTACTCTCCGCGGTCAATCGCAGGTGATGCGAGTTGCTGAGCTGCTCCAGATACGGCACCCCCTGGCCTTTGATGCTGTCAAGGATCACCACCCGCGGGCGAGCGTCCGCGGCAGGCACCCGGGACGTTACCTCCAGCAGCGCAGGAATGTCGTCCCCTTTCACCGTCACCACGTCAAAGCCAAAGGCGCGGAATTTGCCCTCGAGGTCGAACGCGCAGATGATCTCGTCCAGCTCGCCGTCGAGCTGCTGTTTGTTCCAGTCGACAAATACCGTCAGGTTGTTCAGGCGATGGTGGGCAATAAACTGGAACGCTTCCCAGCACTGACCTTCGTTCAGCTCGCCGTCGCCGACGATGCAGAAGACCCGATTCGGCCGCCCGGCCAGTCTGTGCGACAGCGCCATGCCGCCGGCGATGGAAATCCCCTGCCCCAGCGAACCGGTGGTAGCATCTACGCCGCGCGTTTTCAGACGGTCCGGGTGGCTCGGCAGGCGCGTCCCGTTTTGGTTGAGCGTGCTCAGCTCTTCTGTCGGGAAGTAGCCCTTGATCGCCAGGGTGCTGTAGAGCGCGGGGCCCGCATGGCCTTTTGACAGCACGAAATAGTCTCGCTCCGGCCAGTCCGGGTCCGCCGGGTCGATTTTCATCACCGCGCCGTACAGCACGGCCAGGGTTTCAACCACCGACATGCTGCCCCCGTAGTGGCCAAAGCCCAGCTGCGTCAGGGATTTCAGCGTCTCCAGGCGGATCTGACGCGCGAGTTCGGTTATCTCTTTCTCATTCATGATTTGGCTCCGGTGTTTTCCTGCGCGTTACCGCCCGCAGGTTTGTTTTTCGCGAAGACGTTGTACGCCACCAGCAGCGCGAACAGCGCCACGACCAGCCCGGTGATAGCCAGCGGCGACAGGAAGCGCGCCAGGTTGCCGAGCACAATCCCAACCGCGCCGAAGTCGGCGTCAGAGAAGGTGGTGTTGGCAAAGCCAATGGCGCCCAGTACCGGCAGCAGCAGGACCGGCAGGAAGGTAATCAGCAGGCCGTTGGCAAAGGCGCCAATCATCGCCCCGCGACGTCCGCCGGTGGCGTTACCGAACACGCCCGCGGTTGCGCCGGTGAAGAAGTGCGGCACCACGCCCGGGAGGATCAGCACCCAGCTAAACTGACCGCAGATGAACAACCCCACAATCCCGCCGAGGAAGCTGAACAGGAAGCCAATCAGCACCGCGTTAGGTGCATAGGGATATACCACCGGGCAGTCCAGCGCAGGACGCGCGTTCGGCACCAGTTTTTCCGAGAAGCCGGTAAAGGCCGGGACGATTTCCGCCAGAATCAGGCGTACGCCCTGAAGGATGATGAACACACCTGCCGCAAAGGTTATCGCCATGATGATGGCGTAGACCAGGTAGTTCTGGCCGCCGCTGAAGGTCGCCTCGACGTACTCACGTCCGGCGCTCACCGCCAGGATGAGGTAGATAATCATCATGGTCAGGGAGATGGAGATTGAGCTGTCGCGCAGGAAGCTCAGGTTCTTCGGCAGGTTCATCTCTTCCGTTGAGCGGGAGCCCTTACCGACCTTGCTGCCAATCCAGCCGGACAGCACGTAGCCCAGCGTGCCGAAGTGGCCGAAGGCAATCTCATCGTTGCCGGTAATGCGCTTCATGTAGCGCTGCGCAATCGCCGGGAAGAAAGCCATGATCAGGCCGAGGATCAGCGACCCGGTAAAGACCAGCCCTACGCCTTCAAAGCCCGCCACCGTCAGGATCACGCCAATCATGCACGCCATATAAAACGTGTGGTGTCCGGTCAGGAAGATATACTTCAGGCGGGTAAAGCGGGCGACGATAATATTCGCCACCATCCCGAAGGCCATAATCAGCGCGGTCGCTGCACCGTATTTTTCGAGCGCAATGGACACAATGGCTTCATTGTTTGGAATAATGCCCTGAATAGTAAAGGCGTGTTCAAACATGCCGCCTAACGGATTTAATGATCCCACCAGCACGGTGGCACCGCCGCCCAGTACAATAAAGCCCAGAATAGTTTTAATGGTCCCTTTCACCACGTCTGAAAACGCTTTTTTTTGCGCAACCAGACCGATTAACGCAATTAAGCCCACCAGCACCGAAGGGACTTTTAAAATATCAACAACGAAATTCAGCGTTTCAAGGATAAACATATCCACCTCGCCTTATCAGGGTTATTGTCTTTCGAACCAGGCGCGCAGCTGCGCTTCAAGTTCGTTGATGTCGATGATGTTGTTGATCACCACCAGCTGGCTCTCCGGCACGCTGGCGCTGGCCGCAATGTCTTTTGCCATCACGAACAGATCGGCCGCGCCCGGCGTCGCCGAGGAGAGATCGGAGTGTTCAACCTCAGCCTCGATCTCCAGCTTTTTGAGCACCTTTTTAATATTCATTTCGACCATAAAGCTGCTGCCCAGGCCAGAACCGCAAATAGCCATGATTTTCATTGTTGTCCCCTTATTTTGAGTAGAGTACGCCCCATCACGCTGACGCGTAATGTAGTGAAAAACCGGATTACAGAATTAAATCAGAAGCGGTTAATAATTGTTTTAATTTCCTCCAGGGTATTCGCCTGATGCAGTTTCTCCATCTCCTCGTCGCTGGAAAATAATTCTGCGAGTGCGGATATCATTTCGATATGGCTATGTTTGTCTGGTGCCGCGAGCATGATAATCACATCGACAGGGTCAAACTCACCGGCACCAAACGAGACGCCCTGTTTTAGTTTTAATAACGACAACCCCAGTCCTTTGGCGCCTTCCTCCGGCCGCGCATGCGGCATCGCCAGCCCTGGTGCCAGCACATAATAAGGTCCTAACGCGTGGTGCTGCTTGATGATGGCAGTGACGTATTCAGGCTCAATCACCTGCAAATCCAGCAGCGGCTTCGCGCACAGCTTCAGCGCCTGCGGCCAGTCTTCCACGCTCTCCTGCAGCGTGATGGTTGTATCATATATCCATTTTTTGAGCACTTTTCACTCCCGCCACACGTTTAAGATGAGCAAACTTTATTCAACGCATCGCGGATTGACTGCGATCGCGATCACAAAGATAGCGCTACCAATCGTTAACATGCAGAAATGTGATAGCGCTATCAAATTGCAATCACGTTGCTAAATCACAGCAAAAAAAGGGATTTAAGGCGTATACTGCCTGTCACGTGAAACGAAGGAAAAAAAGAACGCGTCTGGTCAGCAGGAAGGTGTATGTCTCTAACCCGAAAACGGCGCAGTACTGGTAAAGTGACACTCGCCGATGTCGCACAGCTTGCCGGTGTGGGCACGATGACCGTGTCCCGTGCGCTTCGCACGCCCGAACAGGTTTCCGATAAACTACGAGAAAAAATAGAAGCCGCGGTACAAGAGTTAGGCTATATGCCCAATCTTGCAGCCAGTGCCCTTGCCTCGGCCTCGTCATGGACAATAGCCATGGTGGTGCCCAACCTCTCCGAAGCCGGCTGCTCGGAGATGTTCGCCGGGCTACAGCAGGTGCTGCAGCCTGCCGGATATCAGATCATGCTGGCAGAATCCCAGCATCGTCTTGAGCAGGAGGAGAAGTTGCTGGAGACGCTGCTGGCGTCAAATATCGCCGCAGCGATTTTGCTCAGCGTTGAACATACCGACACCGTTCGCCACTGGCTGAAAAACGCCTCGATTCCGGTGATGGAGATGGGCGCCATGCGCGCCGATCCGATTGATATGAACATCGGGATTGATAACGTGGCGGCCATGTTTGAGCTCACGGAAATGGTGATTAAGCGCGGCTATCAAAACATTGGCCTGCTGTGCGCCAACCAGGAGCAGTGGATTTTCCAGCAGCATCTGCAGGGCTGGTATAAAGCCATGCTTCGCCACCATATGTCGCCTAACCGGGTCATTAACGCGGCGATGCCGCCGAGCTTCTCGACCGGCGCGGCGCAGCTGCCCGAATTCCTGCTGGCGTGGCCTGAGCTGGATGCGCTGGTGTGCGTCTCTGACGAGCTGGCCTGCGGCGCGCTGTACGAGTGCCAGCGCAGGCGAATCAAAGTGCCGGACGATCTGGCAGTGGTAGGGTTTGGCGATAGCGACGTGAGCCGCGTCTGTCAGCCGCCGCTGACGACCATGGCGGTGCCGCATCGTAAGATTGGCATCGAAGCCGGGAAAGCGCTACTGGAGCGCCTGAATGGCGGAGACTGGCGCGATCAAAAGCCCATCGCGTCCAGCCTGTGTCTGAGAGAGAGCTGCTGACGCTTACTCAGCCTCTTCCTCTTTTTCTGATTTGGTCGATTCGTTTTTGGCGTTGCGGGTCATCCACAGCGCCAGCGCTTTTAACGAATCCGGCGTGAACTCGTCGCAGCGCGCAGTGATCTCTTCCGGCGTCATCCAGCTGACTTCACTCACTTCTTCTTCCTGCAGGGCGAACGGGCCGTGGGAGACGCAGCTAAACAGCCCGCCCCAGACGCGGCAGTTCTCGTCTTCGAAATAGAACTGACCGTGCTCGGCAAACGGCACGCCGGCGATGCCTAACTCTTCTTCCGCTTCACGACGCGCAGAATCCAGCAGCACTTCATCCGCCTGGACGACACCGCCTGCAGTGGCATCCAGCATACCCGGGAGAAAATCTTTGGTGTCCGTGCGGCGCTGAACCAGAATTTTACCCATACCGTCATGCACAACGATATATGTCGCACGGTGACGCAGGCGCTCCGCACGCATTTGCTCGCGGCTGGCCTGCGCGATCACTTCATTCTCTTCGTTGACAATGTCAACCCACTCTGTACTTGCCAAATGACTCTGCTCCACCATCGGGAAACCTTCTTTTCTAAGCGCTCTTTCGGCGCGTTTGCAGTTGAGGTGTAACTTACGGATTAATCGCTACCTGCGCAATAACTTGCTGATCATTAAGTGCGATAACGCTCAGGGTATTTCCTTCCAGCATGCCGTAGCTCGCAGGATACCCGCCTTTTGGAATGCTGACCGAGCCCGGATTAAAGTGATAAATCTCACCGCGTTTTTCCGCAACCGGAATATGAGTATGACCGTAAACCAGGACATCGCCAGCCGCGAGGGCCGGGAGATTATCCGGGCTGAAAAGATGCCCGTGGGTCAGGAACAGACGGTGTTGTTCGAGCAGCACCTGCTGCCACGGCGCGGTAATGGGAAAATGCAGCAGCATCTGGTCCACTTCGCTGTCACAGTTGCCGCGAACGGCGATGATGCGCGAGGCATACGGGTTGAGTTTTTCCGCGACCTGCGCAGGGTCATAGCCTTCCGGCAGCGCGTTGCGTGGGCCGTGATTCAACACGTCACCCAGAATAATCAGCCACTTCGCACCGCTTTTCTCAAACAGAGAAAGGACACGCTCGGTCGCGGGCAGCGATCCATGGATATCCGACGCAAACATCAGTTTCATCAGTCACTCCTCGGGAAAACAGACTGCCCCCATCATACCTGAAGCGTCAGGGCTTATCAGCCCGCGCGCTTGGCCGAGAGTGCCACATAGCGCTGTACGGAGGCACGCTGCCACTGGAATGCGGCATAATCCACCAGCAGCTGCGGCACCTCATCACCGTTGAGGATCAGGCGGTTTAGCATCAACGCCAGATCGGCATCCGCAATGCACCACTCGCCGAACAGGTTTGGGTTGCCATGGGCGAGCAGTAAGGAGGCGGTTTCAATCAGCTTCTGCGCGCTTTCCTGGCCTTCTGCGCTGAGGTCGGGCTTTTTCACCCCGGCAAACACGACGTCCGTCGAGCGTTCCACGCGAATCGGCACCAGATCGCTGCGCAGCCACGCCTGGATCTGCCGCGCCCGGGCGCGCTTTTGCAGATCGTGAGGATAGATACGCTCCCACTCCGGGGGGGCGAACCGATCTTCCAGGTATTCATCGATCGCCGACGATTCGCTCAGGGCAAATCCGTCAATCTCCAGCACCGGCACGCGACGGGTCAGGTCGTAACCCTGCCACTGCGGCTTGAGATGTTCACCGCCGTCGAGATCAACGGTCTTCAGGGTAAAAGCGAGTCCTTTTTCGGCCAGCGCAACGTAAACGCTCATGACATAGGGAGAAAAGAAGTTCGCATCGGACCACAACGTGATGACGGGCTGGTTCATAACATCCTCATAGGCTGATCGGTTTTTACTCAACATATAACCTCTTGGCCTCGCTGTCACTTGATGAAAACTCACGATTTACAACAACCACCTATACTCATTTGTCATGGCACCACTATTCGCATGGACAGGAGTTGAGAATGATCGACCTTTATTATGCCCCTACCCCAAACGGCCATAAGATCACCCTCTTTCTTGAAGAAGCCGAGCTGGATTACAGGATCATTCGCGTGGATATCAGCAAAGGCGAGCAGTTCAGCCCTCTCTTTCTGGCTATCTCGCCGAATAATAAAATCCCGGCCATCATTGATAACCAGCCGGCGGACGGGGGCAGACCGTTGAGCCTGTTTGAATCCGGTGAAATTTTGCTCTACCTGGCGGAGAAAACCGGCAAGCTGCTGAGCGGCGAACTGCGCGAGCGCCACCATACGCTGCAATGGCTTTTCTGGCAGGCAAGCGGGCTGGGCCCCATGCTGGGACAAAATCATCATTTTACCGCTTACGCCCCGCAACCCATTCCTTATGCGATAGAGCGCTATCAGGTTGAGACGCAGCGGCTCTACGACGTTCTGAACCGTCGGCTGGAGAAAACGCCGTGGCTCGGGGGCGATCATTACAGTATTGCCGACATCGCCTGCTGGCCGTGGGTGAATACGCATGAAAAACACCGAATTGACCTGGCCGCTTACCCAGCGGTGAACAACTGGTTTGAGCGCATCCGGACCCGCCCGGCGACCGAGCGAGCGATGCAAAAAATCCAGCAAATTTAACCCGGTATGAGGCTGGGTGCCTGTGAGGCTCTCAGGTATTATGGGCAGGAAATACTGACACGGAGAAGACCTGCAATGTCACAGCCAGACGCCATTATTCGTATAAAAAATTTACGCCTGCGTACCTTCATCGGTATCAAAGAGGAAGAGATCGCCAACCGTCAGGATATTGTTATTAACGTGGTGATTCACTACCCCGCAGACAAAGCGCGCGCCAGCGAAGACATCAATGATGCGCTGAACTACCGCACAATCACCAAGAACATTATCCAGTTTGTGGAGAATAACCGTTTCTCTCTGCTGGAAAAATTAACTCAGGATGTGCTCGATATCGCACGCGAACATCACTGGGTCACTTATGCTGAAGTTGAGATCGATAAACTTCACGCCCTGCGTTACGCCGACTCCGTCTCTATGACGTTAAGCTGGAAACGCCAGGCGTAAACCTGGAGGTTGTATGAAGATTTTGCTGACCGGCGGTACTGGCCTGATTGGTCGTCACCTCATTGCGCGTCTGCAGGCCTTGCACCACGACATCACCGTGGTCTCGCGCAGCCCGGAAAAAGCGCGTCAGGTGCTGGGGGCAGGTGTTGATATCTGGAAAAATCTGGCCGAGCAGCAAAATCTGGACGGTTTCGACGCCGTTATTAACCTCGCGGGAGAACCCATCGCCGATAAGCGCTGGACGGAAGAGCAAAAACAGCTGTTATGCAGCAGCCGGTGGAACATTACCGAAAAGCTGGTCGAGCTGATCCGCAACAGCCATACGCCGCCTTCCGTGCTGATTTCGGGTTCCGCAGTAGGCTATTACGGCGATCTTGGCGAGGTGGTGGTGACCGAGGAAGAGCCTCCCCATAACGAGTTCACCCATAAGCTCTGCGCCCAGTGGGAGCGTATCGCCTGCGCGGCGCAGAGCGATCGGACCCGCGTCTGCCTGCTGCGGACCGGTGTCGTCCTCGCGCCGAAAGGCGGCATTCTGGCGAAGATGCTCCCGCCATTCCGACTCGGCCTTGGCGGCCCGATCGGTAATGGCCGTCAGTATATGGCGTGGATCCATATCGACGATATGGTCAACGGGATTCTCTGGCTGCTGGATAACGATCTGCGCGGGCCGTTTAACATGGTTGCGCCGTATCCGGTGCGAAATGAACAGTTTGCCCACGCGCTGGGACATGCCCTGCACCGCCCGGCGATATTGCGCGTGCCTGCGACGGCGATTCGGCTGCTGATGGGTGAAGCGTCTGTTCTGGTACTGGGCGGACAGAGAGCGCTGCCAAAACGGCTGGAAGCGGCCGGGTTTGCGTTCCGCTGGTATGAATTAGAAGAGGCACTGGGGGATGTGGTGCGGTGAATATGGTACAGTGACAGGCCATGTTCCGAAGAAATGGCGTAACAATGGCAACCATCACCACTCCCCGGCTTTACCTCACCCCTTTTGAACCCACTGACTGGGCCTTCTTCCGCTCGCTGCGTGAAGATCGCCGCATCATGCGCTATATGGCCGCCATCGCCCCGGAAAAAGAGACCCGACGCGTGTTTGCCGCGCGACTCGCTGCTGCTCATGTGTTTGTCATTCGCGCCCGGGATGATGATACGCCGCTGGGCGATATCGGCCTGCAAATCAGCGCTGAGAATCGTGAAGAGGCGGATATCGGCTATACGGTTGTGCCTGCCGCGCAGGGGAAAGGTATCGCCAGCGAGGCGCTGCGCGCGGTGTGTGATTACGCCTTTAACCAGACCGGCGTGAAGGCGATTAATGCGTACGTGCTGGCGGACAACGGCGGGTCGATACGGGTGCTGGAGAAAGCCGGGTTTGTGCGCACTCAGGTACTGGAAAAAGCGTATGAGATTGATGGCGTGCGCTATGACGACTGGGTGTACCGGCTGGAGTGTGGCGCGGCCTGAATGCCGGGCGGCACTGCGTTTGCCCGGCCTACGGTTTTGTAGGCCCGGTAAGCGAAGCGCCACCGGGCGATTGGGCTGCACTGCGGTCTGATGCCCTCTTACTTCAGAGAGCCTTTAAGGAACTGCTGCAAACGCGGGCTTTGCGGGTTTGCCAGCACCTCGTCCGGGTGGCCCTGCTCTTCAATTTTCCCCTGATGCAGGAAAATCACGTGGTTCGAGACGTTACGGGCGAAGCCCATCTCGTGCGTCACCACCACCATCGTTTTGCCCTCTTCGGCCAGCTTCTGCATGATGCGCAGCACTTCGCCAACGAGTTCAGGGTCCAGCGCGGAGGTCGGTTCGTCGAACAGCAGCACCTCGGGCTCCATCGCCAGCGCGCGGGCGATAGAGACACGCTGCTGCTGACCGCCGGAGAGATGCACCGGGTATTTCATCTGCTGGCGTTCGTCGATACCCACTTTCGCCAGGTATTTCACCGCGCGCTCGCGGGCTTCATGCTTGCTCAGGCCCAGCACCTGAACCGGTGCTTCCATCACGTTCTCCAGCACCGTCATGTGGCTCCAGAGGTTAAAGTGCTGGAATACCATCGTCAGGCGAGTACGCAGCAGGCGCAGCTGGTTCTTGTCTGCCACCTTCAGCTGGCCGTCTTTGTCACGCACCAGGTTGATATTCTGCCCGCTCACCACAATTGAGCCTTCACTCGGCTTTTCGAGGAAATTGATGCAGCGCAGGAAGGTACTTTTTCCCGAGCCGGATGAGCCGATGATACTGATCACGTCGCCCGCATTCGCCTGCAGCGACACCCCTTTCAGCACTTCATGTTCGCCGTAGCGTTTGTGCAAATCAATTACGTTTAATTTGTTCTCAGCCATCATCTTTCTCAGTGCGTCGAAGAAGGTTTTATATGCTGCAACCAGCGTTTTTCAGCCTTACGGAACAGGCTAATCAGAACATAAGAGATAATTAAATAGAGCACCGCCGCAATGCCAAACGCGGTAAACGGCTGATAGGTTGCGGAGTTAATATCGCGCGCTATTTTGAGCAGGTCCGGCACCGTCGCGGTAAAGGCGAGCGCAGTCGAGTGCAGCATCAAAATCACTTCGTTACTGTAGGCCGGTAACGCGATACGCAGGGCCGATGGCAGAATGATGCAGCGGTAGAGTTTCACCGACGAGAAGCCGTAGGCCCGGGCTGCTTCAATTTCACCGTAAGGAACAGAACGAATCGCCCCCGCGAAAATCTCCGTGGTGTAGGCGCAGGTGTTGAGCGTCAACGCCAGCACCGTACAGTTCAGACCGCTGCGGAAGAACGCATTCAGCATCTCAGTGCCTTTTACGATCTCAAGCGTGTACATTCCCGAGTAGAACACCAGCAGCTGCACGTACAGCGGCGTACCGCGAAAGATGTAGGTGAACAGCCAGATCGGGAACTGGATAAATTTATTGTTCGAGACGCGGCCAATGGCGAGAAACACCGCCAGAATACCGCCCATTACCACGGAGGAGATCAGCAGCCAGAGCGTAATCGCCACGCCGGTAAAGCGGTAGCCATCTGTCCACAGCAGCGATTTCCAGTATTCCTGAATAATCTCAATCACAGGTCAGCCCTCTTCACACCCACGGAGTAGCGACGCTCCAGCAGAAGCAGCACACCATTGGAGACGGTCGTAAAGACCAGATAAATCACGCCACAGACCACCGCAAAATAGAACGGCTCCCAGGTGCTCTTACCCGCCAGCTGAGTCGCTTTCACGACGTCTTCCAGACCGAGCAGCGAGACCAGCGCTGTCGCTTTGAGGATAACCTGCCAGTTGTTCCCGATGCCCGGCAGCGCGTAGCGCATCATGGCCGGGAACATAATCCGACGAAACGTTTGTGATGAGGTAAAACCAAATGCGGTTGCCGCCTCAATGTGACCTTTCGGCACGGCCATGTAAGCACCGCGGAAGGTTTCAGTGAAGTAGGCGCCGTAGATAAAACCGAGGGTAATAATACCGGCCACCATCGGGTCGATATCAATTTGTCCCATGCCCATCGCGTCAGTAATGCCGTTAAGCGCAATCTGCAGACCGTAAAAGATCAGCAGCATCAGCACCAGATCGGGAACGCCGCGAATGAGCGTGGTGTAGCCTTCAAAGATTAGCGCCAGCGGTTTGTTAGCTGAAAGCTTCGCCCCTGCGCCTGCCAGACCTATCAGCACCGCCAGCACCACGGAGCTGATAGCCAGCTCAAGGGTGACAAGCGCGCCCTGTAAAATAACGCCAGAAAATCCGTACAGCATACCGCGAGCCCTGTCGTATCGTGAGTGGTGGAACCGTGTCTTTTCCCCTCCCGCCGTGGGAGGGGCCGCACGTTATATGACGGGGCGATTAGCCGCCGTAAACATTAAAATCAAAGTATTTTTTCGCCAGCTTGTCGTACGTGCCGTCTGCGCGCATTTCAGCGAACGCCTTGTTCAGCGCCTCACGCAGTTCGTTGTCTTCTTTGCGCAGGCCCATACCGGTGCCCACACCAAACAACTTCACGTCCTTAATAGACGGGCCGCCAAACTTGTAATCTTTACCTACCGGCGTTTTCAGGAAGCCTTCGCTAGCCGCGACTTCATCCTGGAATGCGGCATCAATACGGCCTGCCGTCAGGTCAGCGTAGATATTTTCCTGGCCCTGATAGGAGACAATTTCAATCCCCTTCGGTGCCCAGTGCTCGTTGCCGTAGGTTTCCTGAGTGGTACCCTGCAGCACGCCCACGCGTTTGCCCTTCAGCGATTCCAGCGTTGGCTGAATATCAGACGATTTCGCCACCACCAGACGTGAATCGGCCGCGTAGAGTTTGTCGGTGAAGGCAATCTCCTGCTGGCGTTTTTCAGTGATGGAGAGGGAGGACATGATTACGTCGATTTTTTTCGCTTTCAGGGATGGGATTAGCGCATCCAGCGGGTTCTCAACGTAGGTACACTGTGCTTTGATGCGTTTGCACAGCTCATTGGCCAGATCGATGTCAAAACCGACCAGTTCACCCTTTGAATTCTTCGATTCGAACGGCGCATAGGTAGGGTCGGTACCAATTCGAATTTTCTGCGGAATAGCTGCGAATGCCGCGGTGGCGCTGGAAAAGGCCAGTACCAGTGATAATGACAACACGAGTTTTTTCATATTTGTCCTCAACAAACTGTCTTCATACGGGATTTTTACGACGACGGGGTGGTGCTAATGTGCCATTAATCCCCTCAGTCAGGCAAAGATTAATGCCTTTCCAGCGGGAATTTTTGCATTATTAATGCGTAAGTATGCACACAGCGACCCAATACAGTGCATCAAATGCACCGTATTGGGTCAACCGCTCCCGTAACGCACCTTTCCGGTGCGTCACCGCCAGGTGTTATTCACCGTATACGTTGAAGTCGAAGTATTTCTTCGCCAGTTTGTCGTAAGTACCGTCTTTACGCAGCTCTGCAAAGGCTTTGTCGAAGGCGGCTTTCAGCTCGGTATCATCCTTACGCAGGCCAATCCCGGTGCCGTCGCCAAAGTACTTTTTATCTTTCACCGACGGGCCTGCAAACGCGTAGTCTTTACCCGCAGGCTGCTTCAGGAAGCCTTCGCTCGCAGCGACTTCATCCTGGAATGCCGCATCCAGACGGCCTGCCGCCAGGTCAGAGTAAATCAGATCCTGGTTCTGGTAAGCCACCACGTCTACGCCCTTCTCACGCCAGTTAGCATTGGCATAGCCTTCCTGCGTCGAGCCCTGAAGCACGCCGACATGCTTGCCCTTCAGCGAGTCGATGGTGGGCTTAATCGGGGAGCCTTTAGGCGCAATCAGGCGAGAATCCGCGGCGTAGAGCTTGTCAGAGAAGGCAATCTCCTGCTGGCGTTTTTCAGTGATGGAAAGAGAAGAGATAATGGCGTCGATTTTCTTGGCTTTCAGCGACGGGATTAACGCGTCAAAGTCGCTGCCCACCCATGTGCATTTCACCGCAATGCGTTTGCACATTTCATTACCCAGATCGATATCAAACCCCACGAAATCGCCTTTCGCATCCTTGGAAGAGAATGGCGCGTAGGTTGCGTCTGTACCGATACGAACCGTCTGTGGAAGCGCTGCGTAGCTACCTGCTGCCGCACTTAACCCCACCAGCAAAGACAGAGCCAGAACCGTCTTCTTCATACATTTACCCTCAAGTACCGTGATTTTATTATGTATTGTGTTGTGTGTTGTGTTGCAGGCTTCATCTTGCAGGTCTTATGCCACATTGCCGTCTGGTTAAAACTTCGACGTTAAATATGTTAATAAAACGTTGCGATACTGCCTTAATGGTGAAAGATAGCAGGTCTGCCGAACGAACCGGAGAGAGAAAAAGGGAAAAAACGAATTAAATGTCGAGGATATGATCGCCGTTGCATAATTGCCCTGAAACAGGGCAACGTGTCTTTTCATGCACCGGCTATGTGCACAGATTCAGGCACCCTGCCAGCGGGTGAAGAGATCCTCGGGCAGGTCGATGTCGAACTGATCGAGTACGCGGTTAACGGTCTGGTTGATAATGTCGTCCAGCGTTTGCGGACGATGGTAGAACGCGGGCACCGGCGGCATGATGACAGCCCCCAGCTCAGCAGCCTGCGTCATTAAGCGCAGATGGCCCAGGTGCAGCGGCGTTTCCCGCACGCACAGCACCAGAGGACGCCGCTCCTTCAGCACCACATCCGCCGCACGCGTCACCAGGGTGTCGCTATAGCTGTTCACAATGCCGGAGAGCGTTTTAATTGAACAGGGCAGGATCGCCATGCCGGCGGTTTTAAACGAGCCTGAGGAGATGCTGGCGGCGATATCACGGGCATCGTGAACGATATCCGCAAGCGCCTGAACATCGCGCAGGGTGAGATCGGTTTCCAGAGAGAGGGTCTGCCGCGCCGCCTGGCTCATCACCAGATGGGTTTCGACGTCCGCCACGTTACGCAGAACCTGTAGCAAACGTACGCCGTAAATCGCACCGCTGGCACCGCTGAGCCCAACTATGAGTCGTTTCATGATTTTCGCCCTTACTGATTTCAGGGCAGACTGTGCAGGATTTTGCGGGGAGTTGCAAGTGAGGGCATACGCCCTCACCTGCCGGAACATCAACCTTCGTTGTGCATCTCTAGGCTTTCGAGATCGTTTTGCAGCTGAACGGCTTTGGCGTCGTCGTTGCGCAGCGAATCAAGATAGTCGAGGTACTGCTGGTCAACGTCTTTGGTCACGTAAATGCCGTTGAACACGGAGCATTCAAACTGCTGAATTTCCGGATTCTCGGCACGCACCGCGTCGATGAGATCGTTCAGGTCCTGGAAAATCAGGCCGTCAGCACCGATGATCTGGCGAATTTCATCCACTTCACGGCCATGAGCGATCAGCTCGTTGGCGGTTGGCATATCAATACCGTACACGTTCGGGAAGCGAATCTCCGGCGCAGCAGAGGCCAGATAGACTTTCTTCGCACCCGCTTCGCGTGCCATCTCGATAATCTGCTCAGAGGTGGTACCGCGAACGATGGAGTCATCCACCAGCAGAACATTCTTGTCGCGGAATTCCGCGCGGTTAGCGTTCAGCTTGCGGCGCACGGACTTACGGCGCAGATGCTGCCCCGGCATGATGAAGGTGCGGCCAACGTAGCGGTTCTTCACGAAGCCCTGACGGTATGGCTTATCCAGAATGCGGGCGATCTCCAGCGCGATATCGCAGGAGGTTTCCGGGATAGGAATCACCACGTCGATGTCGAGATCGTCCCACTCGCGGGCAATCTTCTCACCCAGCTTGGTTCCCATGTTCACGCGGGCGCTGTAGACGGAGATCTTATCGATAAACGAGTCCGGACGGGCGAAATAGACGTATTCAAACAGGCACGGGTTGCTGACCGGGTTGTCGGCACACTGGCGGGTAAACAGCTGGCCCTTCTCGGTGATATACACCGCTTCGCCCGGCGCAACGTCGCGCAGGAATTCGAAGCCCAGGGTATCCAGCGCCACGCTTTCAGAGGCAACCATATATTCGGTACGGCCATCGCCGAGGTCGCGCTTGCCGAGCACCAGCGGACGAATGCCGTTTGGATCGCGGAAGGCCACCATGCCGTGACCGATGATCATCGCCACGCAGGCGTACGCGCCGCGGATCTGACGGTTTGTCGCGGCAATCGCGGCAAAAATGTTGTCCGCTTCCAGCGGATAGTGACGGAAGTTATCCAGCTCGCTGGCGAACACGTTGAGCAGGATTTCAGAATCAGAGGTGGTGTTAATGTGGCGACGTTTCTCTTCGAA
This sequence comes from Enterobacter sp. 5-4, assembly GCF_000612205.1. Taxonomy (NCBI): domain Bacteria; kingdom Pseudomonadati; phylum Pseudomonadota; class Gammaproteobacteria; order Enterobacterales; family Enterobacteriaceae; genus Enterobacter; species Enterobacter sp. 5-4. Next base: position 24,384 of record NZ_JFHW01000024.1, read on the forward strand.
CAGCTTTTTGCGCAGTTCATGCGCGTTGGTCAGGTTGCCGTTATGGGCAAGGGTGATGCCATACGGTGAGTTGACGTAGAAAGGCTGTGCCTCAGAGGCGCTGGAACTGCCAGCGGTAGGATAACGAACGTGACCGATCCCCATATTACCTTGCAGACGCTGCATATGGCGGGCTTCAAACACATCGTTTACCAGGCCATTCGCCTTGCGTAAACGGAAGCAGTTGTTTGCATCAATGGTGATGATACCCGCAGCATCCTGCCCACGGTGCTGAAGCACCGTTAACGCGTCATAAATCGACTGGTTTACCGGCATGAAACCGGCGATACCGACAATACCGCACATTCGTCTTTTCCTCGTTAAGCCACATCTCAGGGTTTATGCCCTGGGCAAAAAACTCGACGAGCTTTGCAGATAGTCAAAGAACCATCTGATGATGAAGCTGAACTCTGGAATGAGCTGCGATTTCTGCCAGTCTTCACTTTTGGAGAACCCGGTAAAGGTATCCAGGAAGAACAGGATCGCGGCCACAATCAGCACGCCTCGCAACGCCCCGAAACAGATCCCGAGTACCCTGTCCGTTCCTGACAGACCGGTTTTCTCGACCAGCTGACCTATCACGTAATTGACGATAGCGCCAACAATCAGCGTCGCGATAAACAGCACCGCGATGGCGATTCCATTTCGGACCAGTTCATCTTCAAAGCCCGTGAACCAGACAGACAGGTAAGTGTAGTAATGACTGGCGACAAAGAAAGCACAACCCCAGGTCACCAGCGATAACGCTTCACGAACAAAGCCACGGATCAGGCTAACCAGACAGGAAAAACCAATCACCGCAATGATGGCGTAATCAATCCAGACCATATGTGTCCCACGATTAAACGCCCTGTCATCCAGTTCGGGGCGAATTCTAACAGAAAAAGAAAACGTTTGCGTAGGGATTTCCTTCCCGCGCGTAAATAAAAAAGGCGCTGAAAAAATGTTCAACGCCGTGGCTTATCGCCTCTCTCTTACAGGAGCAGGTCGTACTTAGTTCGCGCTGTAGCCCATCACCACACCGCTCAGGCCGGAGATCTGCTTCAGCTCACCCAGCGACCCTTTCAGTTTGTCTTTAGACGCTTCTGGCCCCACGAGGATACGGGTAATTTTACCCTGCACCGGCGTGGAAGGTGAAGTGTAAACACGATATCCCGCACTGCGCAGTTTACCCACCACCTCATTCACCTTGTCCGCATTTTTCAGCGCACCGAGCTGCACCACGTAGGCTTTGCCCGTTGGGGCAGCAGCGTCCTGCTGCGTCGGTTTTGCTGGCGGAGGCGTCTCTGACGCTGCGGCGAGCTGTTCTGCCGCTTTATCACGCTGCGGTTTCGGCTGCGGCTTCTCAACCGGCTTCGGTTTTTCAACCGGTTTAGGCTGCTCGACCGGCACAGGATCGATATCGCTGTTGCTCGTGGCCGCCAGGCGAGATGGATCGAGCGACGGTGCGGCGGCATCGCCCGCGCGCACCTCTTCCGCCGCCCCTTCCGGAGGCTGAGCAGGCAGCGCCTGCGTCGCCGCGGGCAGCATATCCGGCTCATCGCGGTCGCCCGGTTTCGGCACCAGCGGAATCGCGGCAAACTCATCCTGATAATGCTTTTTCTGCCCGTCGAGCAGCCCGGGAAGAATAATCACCCCGAGCGCGACCAGCACAATGGTTCCTGTTAAACGGTTCTGAAACTTACTCGCCACCGGTTCTCCCCGCGTCCATCACTTCCATGACATGTGCCACCGTGTGGAATGAACCACACACCAGCACGGTATCTTCTGGTTTAGCCTCCGCCATCGCGGCATGCCAGGCCTGCGCCACGCTACTGTAGATTGCGCCTTTGCCGAGATGTTCCATCAGCTGCTCAGCCGTCGCGCCGCGTGGCCCCTCCAGAGGAGCACAATACCAGCTATCGACCACACTCTCCATGCAGGCCAGCGTCCCGCCGATATCTTTATCATGAAGCATACCGATAACCGCCAGCACGCGCCCGGTTTTTGGTAGCGATTTGAGACGTCCCGCGAGATACGCCGCCGCGTGGGGGTTGTGCGCCACATCCAGAATCAGGCGCGGTGACTCGCTCACAATCTGGAAACGTCCTGGCAGAATCGCGTTTTGTATACCCTCGCGGATCGCCTGTTCGCTGACCATGAGACTGCTGGCGCGCAGTGCCGCCAGCGCGGTTGCCGCGTTTGGCTGCGGGACCTGCGGCAGCGGCAGGTTATCCAGCGCCCCCTGCGCGTCGCTAAAGCGCCAGCCGTTGTCCTGAACCTCATACTGCCAGTCAACGCCGCGGCGCAGCAGCTGTGCGCCCTTTTCGTTCGCCACGTCAGCAATGGTGTGCGGCATGTCCGGCTCGCCCACCACGGCAGGTTTATTTGCCCGGAAAATACCGGCCTTCTCGCGGCCAATGCTTTCACGATCGGGCCCCAGCCAGTCGATATGATCCAGCGCGATGCTGGTCACTACCGCCACGTCTGCATCGACGATATTGGTCGCATCAAGACGTCCGCCAAGACCAACCTCAAGGATCACCACGTCCAGCTGGGCCTGTTTGAACAGCCACAGGGCCGACAGAGTGCCGTATTCAAAATAGGTTAATGAGGTCTCTCCGCGCGCGGCTTCAATTTCCGCGAACGATGCCGTATGCGCCGACTCCGGCAGCTCGCGGTTCTGCACACGAACCCGCTCGGTGTAGCGTACCAGATGTGGCGAGCTGTACACGCCGACCCTGTAGCCCGCCGCCATCAGGACGGATTCCAGCGTGCGGCAGGTGGTACCTTTGCCGTTGGTGCCTGCGACGGTGAACACGAAAGGCGCCGGTTTCAGCACATCAAGACGCGCAGCAACCTGGCTTACGCGCTCAAGCCCCATATCGATGGTTTTACTGTGCAGGTTTTCCAGATAAGAAAGCCACGCGGCCAGGGGCGACGTGGCTTGGGGAATGCTTTTATTTTCCATAATGCCCGGTTGTCATTAACAGATTAGAAAGCAAAAGGGCAGCGCCAACCGGCCCTGCCCTTTTCAGTTATCAGGCCTCGGGTTCCTGATCCGGTACCACCACGCCTTCACGCGGCTCATCCGGGTTCGGCGCTGGCAGATTCATCAGCTTCGCCAGGATGCGCGCCAGCTTCAGGCGCATTTCCGGACGGCGGACGATCATGTCGATGGCGCCTTTCTCAATGAGGAACTCACTGCGCTGGAATCCCGGCGGCAGTTTTTCACGAACGGTCTGCTCGATAACGCGAGGACCCGCAAAGCCGATCAGCGCTTTTGGCTCAGCGACGTTCAGGTCGCCCAGCATCGCGAAGCTCGCGGAGACGCCGCCCATGGTTGGGTCGGTCAGCACGGAGATGTACGGCAGACCGCGCTCCTGCATCTTCGCCAGCGCTGCAGAGGTTTTAGCCATCTGCATCAGGGACATCAGGGCTTCCTGCATACGTGCTCCGCCGGAGGCAGAGAAGCAGATCAGCGGACAGTTGTCTTCCAGCGCCTGCTCAACGGCACGCACGAAGCGCGCACCGACCACGGAGCCCATTGAGCCGCCCATAAAGGAGAACTCAAACGCAGCGGCAACAACCGGCATCCCATGCAGGGTGCCTTTCATGACGACCAGCGCGTCTTTCTCGCCGGTCTCTTTCTGTGCGGAGGCCAGACGATCTTTATATTTTTTGGAGTCGCGGAACTTCAGCACGTCTTTTGGCTCAAGCTCGCTGCCCAGTTCTACCAGAGAACCTTCGTCCAGCAGGCTATGCAGGCGGTTGCGCGCCGACATACGCATATGATGGTCACACTTCGGACACACCTCAAGGTTGCGCTCCAGCTCTGCGCGATACAGAACCTGGCCGCAGCTATCACACTTCGTCCATACCCCTTCAGGAATGCTCGCTTTACGCGTTGGGGTAATGTTGCTTTTAATTCGTTCAATCCAGCTCATTGATAACCTTTCTGCCTGAACCTGGTCGTATGCCAGTTTTGCTATAAGAGGCGAATAATGCCATTTTTGCCTCCAACAGACCATGAATGTTGCACATTAAAACATAACAGCCCGAAACTTTGGATAAAAAAGTGGTCGAACCGCCAGCGTGCATTTACTTCGCTTGCTTTGCCGCCGCACGTTTGTGACGAATGATTTCGATAACGCCCGGCAGTACGGAAAGCACAATAATCGCTACAATCAGTAACTTAAGATTTTCCTGAACCACCGGGAGATCGCCAAACAGGTAACCCGCATAGGTAAACAGCAGTACCCAAAGCAGCGCCCCCACGACGTTATACATGGCAAAATGACGATAGGACATATGTCCCATTCCCGCCACAAACGGTGCAAATGTACGCACAATAGGCACAAAGCGCGCAAGGATAATGGTTTTTCCGCCATGGCGTTCATAAAACGCATGAGTTTTATCTAAATAGCTGCGACGGAAAATTTTTGAATCGGGATTGCTGAACAGCCGCTCACCGAATACGCGTCCAATCGTGTAGTTGACCGCATCACCGACGATGGCGGCAATCACCATCAGCACCACCATAAGATGCACATTCAGATCGTTGGTGGGCAGCGCCGATAAAGCCCCGGCGACAAACAGCAGTGAATCGCCCGGCAGGAACGGCGTGACAACCAGCCCGGTTTCACAGAACAGAATGAGGAACAGAATGGCATAAACCCAGACGCCATACTGCGCGACCAGCTCTGCCAGGTGAACATCAATATGCAGGATGAAATCAATCAAAAAACGAATTACGTCCATATTGTCTAAGCCTTAATTGCACCTTTGTTTAGTCCGCTAAAAACAGCGGCCCCATTGGCGGTTTCGGCAGGTCAAACCGATCCGGATAGTCTACCGAGACCAGATACAGCCCTTCCGCTTTCGCCGTGGCTGCCGCAAGCGTTCTGTCCTTCGCTGCCAGCAGGTCTGCAATCCAGCTCTCCGGCTGGTGTCCGGCACCCACTTCCATCAGGCTGCCCACAATATTCCGCACCATATGATGTACAAAGGCATTGGCTTTGATATCCACCACCACATACGCGCCAAAACGGCTGACGTGAATGTGCATGACATTACGCCACGGCGTGCGGGACTGACACTGCACCGCACGAAACGAGGTAAAGTCATTTTCACCAATCAGACACTGCGCCGCGCGATGCATGCGTTCCGCATCGAGCGGTTCATAAAAATGCGTCACGCCCTGGCTTAACACCGCCGGACGCAGACGCTGGTTGTAGATGACATAACGGTAACGACGCGCGGTGGCGCTGAAACGCGCATGAAAATCATCCGGCACAGCTTTCACCCAACGCACCGCAATGTCACCAGGCAAATTCGCATTTACACCCAGCGTCCAGGCGGCATCCTTACGCACGGCAGTGGTCTCAAAGTGCACCACCTGCCCCGTGCCGTGAACGCCCGCGTCCGTCCGGCCTGCGCACAGGACGTTAATCGGCTCGTTTGCCACCTGAGAGAGCGCTTTCTCCAGTTTCTCCTGGACGCTGCGCACCTCATTCTGACGCTGCCAGCCATAATATTTACTGCCATCGTACTCAATACCGAGGGCAATTTTATGAACCGGCTTTTGTTCCACGTCTGACATCAGTACAGGTACTCCTGCACCAGTTTCTCGGCGATCTTGACCGCCATCAGCGCGCCGCCAAAACGAACGTTGTCGGCAACGGACCAGAACTGAACCTGCTCCGGCATACCGTAGTCGTTACGCACGCAGCCAACGGAAAGATGCGCGCTACCGGTGGCGTCGCCTACCTGCGTCGGGAACTCGCTCTCTTCAGAGAGGACGATGTCTTCCCCGCGGCCAAACGCATCGCGCGCCTCTTCTGCCGCCAGGGGACGCAGCGCTTCAAAGCCGACCATCTGCGCGTGACCGTAGAAGACCGGGGACTGCACGACGCTTGCGGAGATCATCAGGCCATCGTCCTGCAGAATTTTACGCACCTCATCAACGATACGACGCTCTTCGCGCACGGAGCCCTCGCGGTCCGGCAGCAGCGGCAGCATGTTGAACGCCAGCTGGCGGCCAAAGAAATCATCTTCGTCAATCGGGATACCGTTCAGCAGCTTCGCGCTCTGCCCGGCCAGCGCGTCAACGGCCTTTTTGCCGTTTGCGGACGCGGACAGCAGGCTGGTCACGGTAATGCGCGACAGGCCGCCGTCGTCGATCAGCGGTTTCAGGGCGGTCAGCAGCTGGCTGGTCAGGCTGTTCGGTACCGCAATGACGTTACGGTTGCGGTAGTCAGCCAGTACAAACGGGTTCACGTCCGGCACCACCAGCGGCACATCCGGCTCCATGGAGAACAGACCGCTCAGATCGATGACCAGACAGCCTGCGTTGGTCGCCTCTTCAACGTACGCCGCAGTGGCTTCAGCGCCCGCGGCGAAAAACGCCAGCTGCGCCTGCGTCCAGTCGAACGCCGCCGCATCCTGAACCATGACGGATTTATTGTTAAAACGCAGATGCTCACCCGCGCTATCCGTTCGCGCCAGCGCATAGATATCGCCCACCGGGAACTGACGCTCAGCAAGCGTTTCGAGCAGGGCTTCGCCCACGGCACCCGTGGCACCTAAAATGGCAATGTTCCAGCCTTCAGACATGGTGGTTTACTCCAGAAATAAAAAAGCGTCCCTGTCGGAGTATCCGACAGGGAGCATTAAGAAGACATTAATGCGCCGGGTGATGAACGGCGTTAAACCCCAGCTTGTGCAGCAGCGTCGCCGCCGACGCGTCGTCGCACATCACATAGAGGGAAGACCACTCGCGGCGCTCAACGTAGTTCTTGCGCAGCTTATCAAACTCACCCGGGATCCCCGCCACTTTACGCAGCAGCGCATCATCGCGGCGCACATCATACACCAAATGCACCAGCCTTTTCAGCGTTGCCTGATCGAGCGGGCCGTGAAGGGTAATGCGGCCAAATTCAGGCGCGGGGAGTAAGGTATCCAGCGCCACCTGCTGCGGATGGCCGATAAAGGCGCTGTAGGCTTCGAAGACCTGCGTCGTACCGCGGGCTTTCCCTTCGAGGGTATAACCAGCGATATGCGCCGTGCCCACATCAACCTTATTTAGCAGTTCAACGTTGAGGTCCGGCTCCGGCTCCCAGACGTCCAGCACCACGCTGAGGTTTTGTCCTTCGTTTAGACACGTCAGCAGCGCGGCGTTATCGACTACCGGACCACGGCAGGCATTTATCAGAATAGTGCCAGCCTTCAGACGGCGAATTAACGCCTCATCGGCCAGATGCAGAGACTTATATGGCCCCTCTTTAAACAGCGGCGTGTGGAACGTCAGCACGTCGCACTGTTCAACCAGCTCGTCCAGCGAACGGAAATCCCCGTCATCGCCGTTGTCTTTGCGCGGCGGATCGCACAGCAACGTGCGGATCCCTAACGCTTCCAGGCGCTTTTGCAGGCGTCCGCCGACGTTACCCACGCCGACAATCCCCACGGTGCGGTCTTTCAGCGCAAACCCGTCGCGCTCGGCCAGCATCAGCAGCGAGGAGAAAACGTATTCCACGACGGCAATCGCGTTACAGCCCGGCGCGGCGGAGAAACCGATTCCGGCCTGCTTCAGCCATTTATCATCCACATGATCGGTCCCTGCCGTTGCGGTCCCAACGAACTTAATCGCCTTACCGGCGAGCAACGCCTCATTTACTTTGGTCACCGAGCGCACCATCAGGGCGTCGGCATCGTCCAGTTCGTTGACCGGGATCGGGCGACCAGGAACAGCCTTAACGTTACCCAGGCGGCTAAACAGCTCACGGGCGTAAGGCATATTTTCATCAACGAGGATTTTCACGTCTGAGTACCTGTTTGAGAGGAAGAAAACCTGCCAAGTGTGCCATAATCTGGCCGCCAGGCATATACGTCTGCCAGGTTTACGCTGAGTTTTGACTTTAAGGATTTTTGACGATGCAGCCCATTTCAGGTACGCCGCCACGCCCTCCGGGTGAAGGCCCTGTCACGCCAAACGTTGCCGGTGAACAACCGCTATCCACGCAACAGCGCACCGTGCTGGAGCGACTGATCACGCGCCTGATTGCGCTGACTTCGCAGCAAAACGCGGAAGTCTGGGCCGGGGTGAAGCATGATTTAGGCGTGAGGAACGACGCACCGCTGCAGTCGCGTCATTTCCCCGCTGCCGAGCAAAATCTGAACCAGCGTATTACGACCGCGCAGCAGAACCACACCACGCGCCAGATTGTTTCTCAGCTGACGGAGCTGCTGGGCCAGGGAAATAACCGCCAGGCTGTGAGTGATTTTATTCGCCAGCAGTATGGTCAGACCGCGCTGGGCCAGCTTACGCCCGACCAGCTCAAAACCGTGCTGACGCTGCTGCAGAACAATGAGCTGTCGATTCCGCAGCCGCAGGTGCGCCCGGCGACCGAGCGTCCGCTGCTGCCCGCCGAGCACAATACGCTCAAGCAGATGGTGACGAAGCTGGCCGCGGCCACCGGCGAGCCGACGAAGCTTATCTGGCAATCCATGCTGGAACTGTCGGGCGTGAAGGCAGGCGAGCTGATCCCGGCCAAACAGTTTACCCATCTGGTGACCTGGCTCCAGGCACGCCAGACGCTCAGCACCCAGAGCGCCCCTACCCTGCATACTGTGCAGGCCGCACTGAAACAGCCGCTTGAGCCACACGAGTTCGAGGTGATTCGGGATTATGCCCAGCAGAACTGGCAGGCCACGCCGCAAACGGTACTGACTACCGCGCAGGTGCAGGATCTGCTCAACCAGATCTTCGTTCGCCGCGCCGAGCGCGAAGGCGGCGTACCGGAGGTGAGAAATATTCAGCCGATCTACAGCCCGCTGTTTGCGCCGGTCGTGGAGACCTTCAGAACACTTTCTGCGCGTCCGGGATTGATGTTTATTGCATTACTGATTGCGCTGGCGATTTTCTGGCTGGTTGCCTGATATTTTGCCCGGTGGCGCTGCGCTTACCTAGCCTACAACGGCTCGAACCGTAGGCCGGGTAAGGCGCAGCCGCCACCCGGCAACAACGACTCACGTTCTGCGAAACGCCACCAGCGTCACCACGATCCCCACCACCGCGGAAACCGCACCGGCCAGGAAGACGGACGGATAGCCAAACGAGGTGGCTAACACCCCGGCCAGCGGCCCGGTTACCCCGTATGAGATATCCTGAAACGCCGCATAGCCGCCGAGCGCCGTCCCGCGCACCTGCGGAGCCACGCGCTTCACCACTTCTACACCGAGTGCCGGGAAAATCAGAGAACAGCCGCAGCCGGTCAGCGCCGCACCAAGCAGCGCAACGGATGCCACGGGTGCATTCCACAACAGCAGAAGACCGATGGTTTCAATGACCAGCGACGCCACCGCCACCTTCACGCCGCCAAAGCGATCCGGCATCCAGCCGAAGAAGACGCGCATCAGCACAAACGCGCCGCCAAACGCGGTAAGCGTAAAACCGGCCATCGCCCAGCCGCGGCTCATAAAATAGAGCGAGACGAACGTCCCAATCACCGCAAAACCCACGCCCTGCAACGCCAGGCCCAGGCCCGGCTGCCAGATTTGGCCGACCACGCTCCACAGGGAAGGACGCTCGCCTTTGTGCGCGGGCACCTTACGCACCGAGCCGTTAAACGCCCATGCCACCAGCGGCAGCGCCATGGTGGTGGCAGCCAGCGCCGCAAAACCGAACTGGCTGTTGATCAGCAGACCAAGCGGTGCCCCGGCGGCCAGCGCGCCGTAGATGGCCATGCCGTTCCAGGACATCACCTTGCCGGAACGTGCTGGCCCTACCAGCCCCATTCCCCAGGTCAGGGTGCCGGTCAGCAGCTGGCTTTCACCAAAGCCCAGGATTAAACGGCCCAGCACCAGCAGCGCAAATTTATACGCGGCATCGACCGGCAATAGAGCCGCCAGCAGCCATGCGCCGCCCGCCAGCCCGCAGGCAAACATCCCCTGCAGCGCCGAGCGTTTGGCACCGTGCTGGTCCGCCAGACGTCCGGCGTAGCCGCGGGTTAATACCGTGGCTAAAAACTGAATGCCCACGGCGATGCCGACCATGGTGTTGCCATAGCCCAGCTCCTGGTGTACGAACAGCGGGATCACCGGCAGCGGCAGGCCAACGGTCATATAGGTCAGGAATACCGCAAAGGCGATACGGAACAGCGAGACGTTCGCTGAAGGGGTTGTTTCTGTTTGAGTTACTGCAGTCATGCTTTACTCCGAAATGAAGAGTAAGGCGGGGAAATGCCACGCCCCCTCTACCTGATTATCAGGATTAAGGTGCGTTGGTTGACGTTAAACGCTTACGCATTATCGTGAGGATAATGTTGAGTGGTGAAGTTTGCCTGTGAGATCAGCCGCTTGTCAATGCATAAAAAAGGGAGCCTTATGGCTCCCCTTTCGAATCAAACATAAAACTTATGCTTTCAGCTTACGCATGACCAGCGTGGCGTTGGTGCCGCCGAAACCGAAGCTGTTGGACATGACGGTAGTCAGCGTCGCGTCCGTTGGTTTGGTCACGATGTTCAGGCCAGCAGCCTGCTCGTCCATCTCTTCGATGTTGATGCTTGGCGCGATAAAGCCGTTTTCCAGCATCAGCAGAGAGTAGATCGCTTCCTGTACGCCAGCCGCACCCAGAGAGTGACCGGTCATGGCTTTGGTCGCGGAGATTGCCGGGCTGTTGTCGCCGAAGACTTCACGGATCGCACCCAGCTCTTTCACGTCGCCTACCGGCGTAGAAGTACCGTGAGAGTTCAGGTAGTCGATTGGGGTATCAACGCCGTGCATCGCCATCTTCATGCAGCGCACCGCGCCTTCGCCGGATGGCGCAACCATGTCGGCGCCGTCAGACGTTGCGCCGTAGCCCACGATCTCAGCATAGATGTGCGCGCCGCGCGCCAGAGCGTGCTCCAGCTCTTCAACCACAACCATACCGCCGCCGCCCGCGATAACGAAACCGTCACGGTGCGCATCATAGGTACGGGAAGCTTTGTCCGGGGTCTCATTGTACTTGGTGGACAATGCGCCCATCGCGTCGAATTCACAGGCCATTTCCCAGCCCAGCTCTTCGCCGCCGCCAGCAAATACGATGTCCTGTTTACCCAGCTGGATCTGCTCAACAGCGTTACCGATACAGTGTGCGGAGGTCGCACACGCGGAGCTGATGGAGTAGTTCACACCGTGGATTTTGAACGGGGTCGCCAGACACGCGGAAACCGCAGAACCCATGGCTTTCGTGACCACGTACGGACCTACCGCTTTCAGACCACGCGGGCTACGCATGGCGTCAGCACCGAATACCTGCGCTTTAGATGAGCCGCCGGAACCGGCGATCAGACCCACGCGCGGGTTGTTCTGATAAACCTCTTCGCTCAGGCCAGAATCTTTGATCGCTTCCTGCATGGAGAGATAAGCATAAATAGAGGCATCGTTCATGAAACGAACCACTTTGCGGTCGATCAAACCGGTGGTGTCCAGTTTGACGTTACCCCATACGTGGCTACGCATACCTGAATCTTTAAACTCTTCAGAGAAAGTGATCCCGGAGCGTCCTTCACGCAGAGATGCCAGGACTTCCTGCTGGTTATTACCGATGCTGGAAACAATGCCCAGGCCAGTAATCACTGCACGTTTCATTCAATACCTCTGTAAGTCGCACTATAGTAAGTTTCGAGTCGCACAATAGCGTACACTTGTACGCCGAACAAGTCCGATCAGACATTTTCTGCGGAAATTTGCACCGATGGACTCACATCGTTAAGATCGTGCCACTGCCTGTCAGACGAGTAACTTACGTGAAACAAAACGCTATACAACCCGCCAACCTCGAATTCAACGCTGAGGGTACACCTGTTTCCCGAGATTTTGATGACGTCTATTTTTCTAATGATAACGGACTCGAAGAAACTCGCTATGTTTTCCTCGACGGAAACCAGCTCAGCACCCGCTTCCCGGCGCACCCGCGGAGCCTGTTTGTGGTCGCGGAAAGTGGATTCGGCACCGGTCTGAATTTTTTAACCCTCTGGCAGGCGTTTAATCAGTTCCACGCTGCTCACCCTGAGGCTACGCTACAAAGATTACATTTCATCAGTTTCGAAAAATTCCCGCTCACCGCGCACGATCTGCGGCTTGCCCACCAGCGCTGGCCGGAGCTTGCGCCCTGGGCAGAACAGCTTCAGGCGCAGTGGCCGCCCCACATCGGCGGCTGTCACCGTCTGATTCTGGACGGTGGACGCGTCATGCTGGACTTATGGCTCGGCGACATCAACGACCTGACCGACAGGCTCGATGATTCGATGAATCAGAAGGTCGACGCGTGGTTTCTGGACGGTTTTGCCCCTGCCAAAAACCCGGACATGTGGAGCCAGCATCTGTTTAACGCGATGGCGCGGCTGGCGCGCCCTGGGGCTACCCTTGCCACCTTCACCTCGGCGGGCTTTGTCCGCCGTGGGCTGCAGGAGGCGGGCTTTACCATGCAGAAGACCAAAGGCTTTGGCCGCAAGCGCGACATGCTGGTCGGCAGGATGGAGCAGACGCTGGAGATCCCCGCTCAGACGCCCTGGTTTGCGCGCCGCGCCAGCGCATCGCGCGACGTGGCGATCGTTGGCGGCGGGATCGCCAGCGCCCTGCTCTCGCTCGCCCTTCTCCATCGTGGCTGGCAGGTCACGCTCTACTGCGCTGACGACGCGCCCGCCAGCGGCGCATCCGGCAACCGTCAGGGGGCGCTCTATCCACTTTTAAGCGCACACGATCCGGCCCTGTTCCAGTTTTTCCCCGCGGCCTTTACCTTCGCCCGCCGCTTGTACGACGCGCTGCCAGTGGCATTCGACCACGACTGGTGTGGCGTGACGCAGCTCGGCTGGGATGAGAAGAGCCAGCAGAAGATCGCGCAGATGCTGTCGCTGGGCCTGCCGGAGGAGATTGCCCGCGCGGTAAGTACTCAGGAGGTGGCGGACACCGCTGGCGTAGAAACCGGGTGTGGGGGCATTCAGTACCCGCTCGGCGGCTGGCTGTGCCCGGCCGAACTGACCGCGGCGGTCATTGCCCTGGCGCAGTCGCAAGGGCTGACGGTGCGGTATGCCCACAAGGTGGAATCGCTCAGCCGGACAGAACGCTGGGATCTGCGTTTTGCTGATGGCAAGGAGGCGAGCCATGCCAGCGTTGTGCTGGCCAACGGGCATCACATCAGCCAGTTTATCCAGACGGCAGCGTTGCCGGTTTATCCGGTCGGCGGCCAGGTAAGCCATATCCCCACCGCGCCTGCGCTCGGCAAACTGCGCCAGGTGCTGTGCTATGACGGCTATCTGACACCGCAAAATCCGTCTAACGGCCATCACTGCATCGGGGCCAGCTATCATCGTGGCGAAACGGATATGCGCTATAGCGAAGCGGATCAGGCGCAAAACCGCCAGCGCCTGATTGACTGTTTCCCGGATGCGGCGTGGGCGAAAGAGGTCGACGTTAGCGAGGGTGACGCGCGCTGCGGCGTGCGCTGTGCCACCCGCGATCATCTGCCGATGGCGGGCAACGCGCCGGACTATGACGCGACGCTTGCGGCCTATGAAGATCTGGCTGAAAACAAGGAAACGGCGGTGGCCGCACCGGTGTATCCGGAGCTGTTTATGCTCGGCGGGCTGGGTTCCCGTGGGCTGTGCTCTGCGCCGCTGCTGGCTGAAGTATTAGCCGCGCAAATGAGCGACGAGCCAATTCCGCTGGACAGGGTTACGCTTGCGGGACTGAATCCGAATCGCTTGTGGGTAAGGAAACTGCTGAAGGGGAAAATGATTAAGTAAGGTGCGGCCTGGTGCCCTCACCCTAACCCTCTCCCACAGGGAGAGGGAAAATTAGTAGGCCCGGTAAGCGCAGCGCCACCGGGCGAAAAACGATGACTTAGCGTTTAGCCTGCTGGAACAGGTTGTCCCACATGCCCAGCACCAGTGACTGGTCGCGCGGAGAGAGCTCCCCGGCCTGAATGGCTTTCTCCAGACTGCGGGTCACTTCCTCATGAACAGCGTCGGCAGAGTGATCGTCACCTGCTTCCAGCTCGGCTACCGCGAGCGTCAGGTGACCACGCAGATAACCGCTGGCGAACAGCTCATCATCGCTGGCGTGTTCCACCATGTCATCAATTAACGCCAGAATGCGTGATTCAAATTCTGCGATCATCTTCTTTCCTCTGTTAAAGATCTTCCGGCCAAGGGAAGCTTTCCGCCGCAATCGCCGGCGTGTGGTAATAATTCTGTAAGGCCTCGATCAGGCGCGCCGGACGTGCCGGGATGCCTTTCTCAAGGTATTCCATCACCTGCGCATGCACGCGGCGCTGGAAGACAATACGGTCTGGCTCGAAGTCGCCTTCGAGGTTGTCGCAGCTGACGTTGAACGGGAAACCCGCCGCCACGCAGAACAGCCATTCCAGCGCCTGCGGCTTCACTTCTACATCCTCAAACTGCCCCTGCGTCGCGGCGTCTCGCCCGTCCGGGCAATACCAGTAACCGAAGTCCACCAGCTCGCGACGCGCTTTTCCGGCGATGCACCAGTGCGAAATTTCGTGCAAACCGCTGGCGTAAAAGCCGTGCGCAAAGACGATGCGGTTATACGGAACCTCGTCATCAGCAGGAAGATAGATCGGTTCGTCGTCGCCTTTAATCAGACGGGTATTAAAATCGTCAGCAAAACAGCCGTCAAAGATCTCAATCAGCTGTTCATATTTATGCGTACTGTTCATTAGTGCATCCCCAACCAGGTGAGGATCTCCTGTCCATGGCTGTCATAAAGAAGTTTGGCGCTCATCACGGCCGAGACGATAACGATCATCGGCCGGATCAGCTTTTGCCCTTTGCTTAATACCAGACGCGAGCCCGCGCGTGCGCCCAGGAACTGCCCTGCCATCATCACAAACCCGGTTGCCCAGATGACCTTGCCGCCAATGATAAACAGCAGCAGGCCGCCGACGTTCGAGGTCGCGTTGAGCACTTTGGCATGGGCGGTCGATTTGGCGAGGTTAAACCCGGCCAGCGTCACGAACGCCAGCGCGTAAAACGAGCCTGCCCCCGGGCCGAAGAAACCGTCGTAAAAACCGACGCAGCCCCCGGCAATCAGCGCAAACGGCAGGCCGTGCAGACGACGCTGACGGTCTTCCTCGCCGAGCTTCGGCATCAGCAGGAAATAAAGCCCGATGCAGATGACCAGAACCGGCAGGATCTGGCGCAAAATATCCGACTGCACGTGCTGAACCAGCAGCGCGCCCGACGTGGAGCCGATAAAGGTCATCAGGATATTGAGCTTCTGGTCGGCCAGGCTCACCACCTTGCGGCGGATAAAATAGAGCGACGCTGAGAGCGAGCCGCCGCAGGCCTGCAGCTTGTTGGTGGCAAGCGCCTGCGCCGGGCTCATGCCCGCCGCCAGCAGCGCGGGTACGGTTAATAGCCCGCCGCCGCCCGCAAGGGCATCAATAAAACCGGCCAGCATAGCCACAAAGAACAGCACCACCAGCAGCAGCGGTGACACCATAAACAGATTGACGAAATTATCCATTAAAGTACATGCTCATCCAGTAGCGCCTGGCAGGAAGGCGGCAACGGAGGCGGTGTCTTCTTCTCAGGCTTAGAGGTTCCAGGTTTTGCCGGTTCAAACCAGCTTTGCAGTTCCGCACCACAACCATCGCCTGGCGGCGGTAGCGGCTGATCTTCGCATTCCAGGCTGTTCGCCGGGCAGCGCAGACGAACGTGCATGTGCGCACGATGCTGGAACCACGGGCGCACTTTGCGCAACCAGTCGCGATCGGTTCCCTCATCGAGGCAGAGCTGTTGCTTGATAGCCGGGTTGACGAAGATCCGCGTAACGTCGTTATCTTTTGCCGCCAGCTTAATCAGGCTGAAGATATCCGGCGTCCACAGTGAGGGCACAACGCGCTTACCGCCGCTCGACACCAGATCCAGCGCCTGCGGTTTCAGCAACTGGGCTGAACTCCAGCGTGCTTTAGGCAGCTGCAGGAAGATATCGACATCCAGTCCGGTCTGGTGACTGGCGTGTCCACCGTTAAAACGCCCGCCCGCAGGCATCCCCATATCGCCGATCAGCATCGTGCCCAACCCCAGATTATGCACCTGGTTTCCCAGCCGCTGGATGAACAGCACCAGATCCGGGTGGCCGAAGTAACGACGCTGGTCGGTACGCATCACCTGATAGGTATCCGATTGCAGCGGAAGTTCCTGAGCCCCCACGATACAGCCGTTGGAAAAGGCGCCGATGGACTGCGCGCTCCCCGCCACCGGATGGGTGATTTTTTGCCACGGCGTGGCGGCCAGACTGGCTCCACTGGCAAGCAGCGCCAGCAGAGCAATTGCGGTTTTTTTCATGTTTACCAGCGTGGAATGGTGGTCGTCACATCCGCATTCTGCGCGCGCTGGCGCAGGTAGTGATCCATCAGCACGATCGCCAGCATCGCTTCTGCGATCGGCACCGCGCGGATCCCCACGCACGGATCGTGACGTCCTTTAGTGATCATCTCAACTTCTTCGCCATCGCGGTTAATCGTGTGGCCCGGCACGGTAATGCTTGAAGTTGGTTTCAGCGCGATATTGGCAATAATCTGCTGCCCGCTGCTGATCCCGCCCAGAATGCCGCCCGCGTGGTTGCTCTGGAAGCCCGCTTTCGTGATTTCGTCGCGATTCTGGCTGCCGCGCAGGGATACCACGTCAAAACCGTCGCCAATCTCAACGCCCTTCACCGCGTTGATGCTCATCAGTGCGTGCGCGATGTCGGCATCGAGACGGTCAAATACCGGCTCGCCCCAGCCTGGCGGGACGCCGTCGGCCACGACGGTGACTTTCGCCCCAATGGAGTCGCCCTCTTTTTTCAGACCGCGCATCAGTTCGTCCAGCGCGTCCAGCTTGTCGGCATCCGCACAGAAGAACGGGTTTTGCTCGACCTGATCCCAGTCTTTGATCGCCAGCGGAATGTCGCCCATCTGGGTCAGACAGCCGCGGATCACGATGCCAAATTTCTGCTGCAGGTATTTCTTAGCAATGGCGCCAGCCGCCACGCGCATCGCGGTTTCACGCGCGGAGGAACGTCCGCCGCCGCGATAGTCGCGGAAGCCGTACTTTTGTTCGTAGGTGTAGTCGGCATGGCCTGGACGGAACACGTCCTTGATGGTGCCGTAGTCCTGGGAGCGCTGATCGGTGTTTTCAATTAGCAGGCCAATGCTGGTGCCGGTGGTACGGCCTTCAAAGACGCCGGAGAGAATTTTGACCTGGTCCGGCTCGCGACGCTGCGTGGTGTAGCGAGAGGTGCCCGGACGACGACGGTCGAGGTCATGCTGCAAATCGGCTTCGGTCAGTTCGATGCCTGGCGGTACGCCATCAACGATACAGCCCAGCGCCAGCCCGTGCGACTCGCCAAAGGTGGTCACGCGGAATACCTGTCCAATACTGTTTCCTGCCATCACGGCTCCGATGTTGTTGTTTGTGTTTGAGCGTTGTGAAACGGGCCGAAGCCCGCTGGATTAATCTTTATAGATGCTGAAGTGTTCGCGCGCGTCGAGCAGCTGCGCTTTGGTCAGCATAAAGACGCCGTCACCGCCGTTGTCGAACTCAAGCCAGGTGAACGGCACATCCGGATACTGCTCTATCAGATGTACCATGCTGTTGCCCACTTCACAAATCAGAACGCCGTCGTCGGTCAGATAATCTGGCGCGCAGGCCAGAATGCGGCGGGTCAGCTTCAGGCCGTCAGAGCCTGACGCCAGACCCAGCTCCGGCTCGTGGCGGTATTCGTTCGGCAGATCGGACATGTCTTCCGCATCGACGTACGGCGGATTGGTGACGATCAGATCGTACTGCAGCGTCGGCAGATCGCGGAACAGGTCAGAGCGAATTGGCGTAACGTGATGGATCAGGCCGTGCTCTTCTATGTTGTGCTCGGTCACGGCCAGCGCGTCGGTGGAGATATCAACCGCGTCCACTTCCGCTTCCGGGAAGGCGTAAGCGCAGGCAATGGCGATACAGCCGCTCCCGGTACACATATCCAGAATGTGCTGCGGCTGATGGCCGATCAGGCCTTCAAAGTGGTTGTTGATCAGCTCACCAATCGGCGAGCGCGGCACCAGCACGCGTTCATCGACATAGAACTCGTGGCCGCAGAACCAGGCTTTGTTGGTCAGGTAGGCGACCGGAATACGCTCGTTCACGCGACGGATTACGCGCTCAACGATGCGGTGTTTTTCGCTCGAGGTCAGGCGCGCGGTGCGCATGTCTTCCGGAATATCCAGCGGAAGGTAGAGGGACGGCAGCACCAGCTGCACGGCTTCATCCCACGGGTTGTCGGTACCGTGTCCGTACCAGATATTGGCGGCGCTGAAGCGGCTAACCGACCAGCGCAACATGTCCTGTATGGTATGCAGCTCGTTTACTGCTTCATCGACAAATATTTTATCCACTCTCTCCTCCAGGGCATGCTCGCATAATTTTCGGCGGCTAGTTTGCCATGAAGACGGCGATAAATCAGCAATGACGCGTACCGCTTGAGGTTAAAAAATGCGTTTAGTCGGGTACACTATCGGAAATACGAGATGAGAATGACGAATGAAAAAGAAAACATCGCTCAGCGAGGAGGATCAGGCGCTCTTCCGACAGCTGATGACCGGGACGCGGAAAATCGCGCAGGACACGATTGTTCATCGCCCGCAGCGTAAAAAAATCAGCGAAGTCCCGGTCAAGCGGCTGCTGCAGGAGCAGGCCGATAACAGCCACTACTTTTCAGACGAGTTTCAGCCGCTGCTTAATACCCAGGGCGCTGTGAAATACGTGCGCGAGGACGTCAGCCATTTCGAACTGAAAAAGTTACGCCGGGGAGATTATTCGCCGGAGCTGTTTCTGGATCTGCACGGCTTAACGCAAATGCAGGCGAAACAGGAGCTGGGGGCGTTGATTGCCGCCTGTCGCCGCGAACATGTTTTTTGCGCCTGCGTGATGCATGGCCACGGGAAACATATCCTCAAGCAACAGACGCCGCTGTGGCTGGCTCAGCACCCACACGTAATGGCGTTTCATCAGGCACCGAAAGAGTACGGCGGAGATGCCGCCTTGCTGGTGTTGATTGAAGTTGAGGAGTGGCAGCCGCCAGAGTTGCCCTGACAGAAGGGCGGGAAAGATATAGCACCCCGCCCTGTCACACGTCACGTCAGATCGCTTTTGCCATCTTCAGGTTGCACGGGCTCATTTGCCAGTTGAAGACCCCTTTGCCGGTTTCGTCGAGGGTGACGTTGGCAATCGCGGAAGTGGTGAACATAGGCGGCGTTTCGCCCGGGCACAGCTCAGATACCAGATAGCCGACCAGCGGCAGGTGGGAAATGACCAGTGCGGAAGCGACACCTTCATTGCACAGCGCCTGAAGATAAGCGCTGACAAGGCCGACATCACCGCATGGTGTCAGTTCGGGGAGAACATCCACACTGGACGGCAGGTTCATACACTCCCCTACCACATCCAGCGTCTGTTCTGCACGCAGGAACGGACTCACAAGAACGCGTTCAATGTCCACTTTTTGACCTTTAAGCCAGGTTGCCATCAGACGGGATTCGTCGCAGCCACAGACGGTTAAAGGACGTACTGAGTCACTGGCGGCATCGAGTGCCGCGTCGCCGTGACGCATGATGAAAACTTGCATATTGCACCGCTTTTGTTAACCAGAATCACCGGCGTTAACTACCCGCGATAAATGCTAAGAGGTAGAAAACCCGATGGCCGGGCATTGTGCCTGATCCATTCGATGAATGAAACGCTGTTTTTTACCTCAATGGCGTAAGTATAGTCAATCTCTGTTTACAAAATCGCCAGAACAGGTTCATTCACCTCAGGATTTACCCTTCTTTGACTTCAGTTTACGAAATCAGTTTCCCGTGCAGGCCAAAATGTCTGGCCCCGTTCCGCCATCTGCAATAATTCGTCACACGGTGTAAACCGTGGGCCATATTGCGAGGCCAGACGTTGCAAAATGGCAACCACTTCACCCGCGCCGAGTGTATCCATGTAACGGAACGGGCCGCCAAGGAACGGCGGAAAACCAATACCAAATACCGCGCCGATGTCGCCATCGCGTGCGCTCTTGATCACCTGCTCACCAAAGCAGCGCGCCGCTTCATTGAGCATCATCATCACGCAACGTTCAGCGCACTGAACGGCAGACAGTTTTCCCTGACCGGTGGTCGAAATAAGCCCATAAACCGAAGGGTCGACCTGTTTCTTGCTTTTACGCCCTTTCGCGCCGTAAAGATAGAAACCGCGGTCATTTTTTCTGCCTTTGCGATCGTCCTTCAAAATTGCAGAAACAATGTTTGCAGGCGGGCTAAAACGATCGCCATAAGCCGCCTCCAGCACAGGTATAATTTTAGTGCCGGTGTCTATTCCCACCTCATCCAAAAGTTGGATTGGGCCAACGGGGAAACCAAACTTTACCAGCGCCTCGTCGACGTGTTCGATCTTCTCCCCTTCCGTCAGCAGCCGCATGGCTTCATTAATATAGGGCGCCAGAATACGGTTGACGTAGAAGCCGGCTTTATCTGCGACCACGATCGGCGTTTTACCCTGCTTCTTCGCAAGTTTGACTACCGTGGCGATGGTTTGCGGACTGGTGGTCGCGTGTGGAATAACTTCCACCAGCGGCATTTTTTCTACCGGGCTAAAGAAGTGCAGCCCGATCACCTGCTCCGGACGCGCGGCTTTCGCCGCGATATCGCCAATCGGTAATGACGACGTGTTGGAGGCAAAAATAGTATGCGGGGCGCAATGCTGCTCAACGTCTGCCACCATCTGCTGCTTAAGCGCCAGATCTTCAAACACGGCTTCAATCACCAGATCGCGGTGCGCAAAACCGCTGTAATCCGTCGTACCGGAGATCGTCGCCAGGTTTTTATCACGCTCGCTTGCCTTGATATGGCGGCGTTTGACCTTTTGATCAAGGTTCTGCCAGCTGTACTGCAGCGCGTGGTTGATTCCCTTAGGGTTAATGTCTTTGATGCGTACCGGCAATTTGCCTTTGCTGGCGGTAACAAAAGCGATACCGCCGCCCATGAGCCCCCCACCCAGTACGCCAATGGCACGCAGCGGCGCAGGCGATGCCTCGCTGCCCGGGTCTTTTTTCACCTCTGTGCTGGCGAAGAAGATGCTGCGCAGCGCCTGTGACTGCGGCGTCATCGCCAGTTCGCCAAAGGCTTTGGCCTCCGCGGCATAGCCGCTGCTGCTGCCCTGCGACAGCCCGGTTTCGATCACGTCGAGGATCCGCTTTGCCGCCGGGTAATTGCCTTTGGTTTTTTGTTCGGTCTTTTTGCCCACCATATTGAACAGGAGCGTTCTCCCCAGCGGACCGGCCAGCACGCGCTCGCGAACCGGCAGAGGACGTTTTGCCTGACGCCCTTTCAGCGCAAGCTCAACGGCGGCCTCCAGCAAAATAGACTGCGGCACGACGTCATCGACCAGACCGGCTTTCAGCGCCTGACGGGCACGCAGCTGTTTACCGGTTAAGATCATCTCCAGCGCCGTGCTGACGCCCACCAGCCGCGGCAGACGCTGCGTTCCGCCAGAACCTGGCAGCAGGCCCAGCTGCACTTCCGGCAGGCCCAGAATGGTTTTCGCATCGTCGGTACAGATGCGGCTGTGGCAGGCCAGCGCCAGCTCCAGCCCACCGCCCAGACACGCACCGTGGATCGCTGCGATGACCGGGATTGGGAGACTGTTGATCTCCGACATCACCTGCTGGCCCTGACGCGCCAGCTCTTCGGCTTCCAGCGCGCTTTGCGCCCGGGCAATCATGTTGATATCCGCCCCGGCGATAAAGTTGTCGGGTTTGGCAGAGATAAACACCAGGCCGCGAATGGCTTTGTTCTCGCGGATCTGCTTTAGCATCGCGCGCACCTGAACACCAAATTCGGCCTTCAGGGTATTCATCTTTTCATCAGGCACATCAATAGTGATAACGGCCACGTTATCGAGGCGAACCGTCAGATTAAATGCAGATGGCATATCCATTATTCAGCCTCCAGAACCATTGCTGCGCCAAGGCCGCCCGCCGCACAGGCGGTAACAAGGCCAAACCCACCGCCACGGCGACGGAGTTCATGTAATGTTTGCGTGATCATCCTCGCCCCTGTAGCGGCAAACGGATGACCGTAGGCGATAGAGCCACCCAGCACGTTGAATTTACTCTGATCCACTTCACCCGTGGCATGCGCGCGGCCCAGCACATCACGTGCGAAACGCTCGCTTGCCAGCAGCTGGACGTTTGCCAGGGTTTGCGCGGCAAACGCTTCGTGC
Source organism: Enterobacter sp. 5-4 (assembly GCF_000612205.1). NCBI lineage: Bacteria > Pseudomonadati > Pseudomonadota > Gammaproteobacteria > Enterobacterales > Enterobacteriaceae > Enterobacter > Enterobacter sp. 5-4. Next base: position 46,706 of record NZ_JFHW01000024.1, read on the forward strand.
ATATCAATCAGGGTTAAATCAGCCAGCGTCAGCCCCGCGCGATCCAGCGCCAGCGGCGTGGACCATGCCGGACCCAACAGCATGTCCTGCCAGACGTCAATGGCGGTGAAGGCGTAGCTGCGTAAATAGCCCAGGGGAGTAATGCCCAGCTCTTTTGCACGGGATTCGGTCATCAGGATCACGGCGGCAGCCCCGTCCGTCAGCGGCGTACTGTTCGCCGCCGTCACGGTGCCGTGCTTGCGGTCAAACGCCGGGCGCAGTTTGGCGTAATCCGCCAGCGTTGACGTGCCACGAATATTGTTATCTTCCGCAAGCGGTTCGCGATAGGGCGGAATATAGGCGGTCATGACCTCATCGGTCAGCTTGCCTTCCGACCAGGCTTTTGCCGCAAGCTGATGTGAACGATGCGCCAGCGCATCCTGCTGTTCACGAGTAATGCCGTAGGTTTTGGCCATCTGCTCGGCGGTGTCGCCCATGCGCAGGCCGGTGGAGTATTCCGCGACGGCAGGAGGTACAGGCATCAGGTCGCGCAGACGTAAACGCGAGAAGAGTTTGAGTTTCTGACCCGTCGTACGGGCTTTGTTGGCATCCACCAGGATGCGCGCCAGCTTTTTACTGACCCCAATTGGCAGTACCGAAGAGGAGTCCGCTCCCCCCGCTATCCCGGCGCGAATGGTGCCCGCCATCAGGCTTTCGGCGACGTTAGCCACGGCCTGGAAGCTGGTTGCGCAGGCGCGGCTGACGCTGTAGGCGTCGGTATGAACATTCATCCCGGTACCGAGGACGATTTCCCGCGCAATGTTGGGGGCTTCAGGCATCTGCACGACCTGACCGAAGACCAGCTGTTCGATGACCTCCGGCGGAATTTCGCTGCGAGCCAGCATCTCCCCCACTACCATTTTCCCCAGGTCGACGGCCGGTATGCCATGAAACGCCGTTGCCTGACGCGCAAATGGCGTGCGCAATCCACTGACTATGGCAATGCGATCGCCCTGACGGGTAATAAGCGGTAATGCCTGACTCATAACACTCCCCTGTAAAAAATTTTTCGCAAACACTAAGTGGTCTGACCTGATAATAGTCTTAACCATTTTTTTACATTCAGCCAATCGGGGAAACGAAAAAGTGCGAGCTAAAACACAGAGAAGAAAAAGAAAATGCCCCTGTATGGCAGGGGCATTTGTGCGGTATGTTGCCGGGTGCGCAAGGTAAAAGCAAAACGGTAACCCGTAGGTTACCGTTTTTAATGCTTACGCCCTCTCCCGTGGGAGAGGGTCGGAGTGAGGGCATCAGGCCGCAGAAATTAACGCAGACCCAGCTGGAAAATCAGCGTTTCAGCTTCGCAGGCAAAAACAAAGTCGATGTCTAGCTTCACGCCGCCTTCCACTTCGGTAAAGGTCGACTTGATTTCACACGGATCGGATTCAACATCACGCGCACGCTTGCTCAGCGCGGCCAGGGTCTCTTCCGCTTCGGCGCGGTTGGTGAACACACGGCTGTAAGACGCGGTGCAATCGGAGTTGTCCATGATGGTGCCAACATCCATACAGCAGCAAACCGGGGTTTCATCAGCACTGCATTTACTCATAGCTCAATTTCCTCTGTATTCGCGCAGCGCGCGAGATAAACACGATGCTGATATTTTACGCCCCGGCGCGGGCTCTCTCCAGCCGTTAATGGCGCAAAATCGGATAAGTGACCAATATCACACTAAAAAATGATCTAAAACAAAAACCACCCTTTTGGGTGAGTCGCGATGGTCACAATTTTGCCAACCAGATCTCGTTTCACGAAACATGTTTGAAAATATTAATAAACAAACTTGCAACATTCAGGCTGGTCGGACCTATACTCTGGCCACTGGTCTGATTTGTCTGTCATACCTCAGACCCTACACTTCGCGCTCCTGTTACGGTATGTAACAATTATTGAATAAAAATAACTCAATGAGGTTATGGTCATGAGCCAGAAAACCCTGTTCAACAAGACTGCGCTGGCAGTCGCAGTGGCACTCGTCTCCACTTCCGCATGGTCAGCGGGCTTTCAGTTAAACGAATTTTCTTCCTCTGGCCTTGGCCGCGCGTATTCAGGGGAAGGCGCTATTGCTGATGATGCGGGTAACGCAAGTCGTAACCCCGCATTGATCATGATGTTTGATCGTCCGACCTTCTCTGCCGGTGCGGTTTATATCGATCCTGATGTCAACATTTCTGGCAAGTCGCCTTACACGGGTGCGAGCCTTAAAGCGGACAATATTGCCCCAACAGCATGGGTCCCTAACCTGCACTTCGTTGCGCCTATCAATGAACAGTTTGGCTGGGGAGCATCCGTAACCTCTAACTACGGGCTTGCTACCGAGTTCAATAGCAACTACCCGGCTGGTGAATACGGCGGTAAAACAGACCTTACTACGCTGAACCTGAACCTGAGTGGTGCTTATCGCCTGAACGACAACTGGAGCTTTGGTCTGGGCTTTGATGCCGTCTACGCCGATGCCAAAATTGAACGTTACTCCGGGGAGCAAACTGCTCGCCTGCCAAAAAACAGCAACAAAATTGCCAGCCTTGAAGGTGATGAGTGGGGCTATGGCTGGAACGCCGGTATCCTGTACGAGCTGGACAAAAACAACCGTTGGGGCCTGACCTATCGCTCCGAAGTGAAAATTGACTTCGACGGCGATTACAAGAGCGGCATCCTGAAGCCTGTGAACAACGTGGTTCCTGGTGCGGGTACCACCATTCCTTGGGGAACGTCAAACCAGACCGTTCCAGGTTCGCTGTCACTGCATTTGCCAGAAATGTGGGAAGTCTCCGGTTATAACCGCGTTGCACCGCAATGGGCGATCCACTACAGCCTGGCCTATACCAGCTGGAGCCAGTTCCAGGAGCTGAAAGCGACCGGAAGCAATGGTCAAACGCTGTTCTATAAGGACGAAAGCTTCCACGACGCTTATCGTATTGCGTTGGGTACCACCTACTACTACGATAAAAACTGGACTTTCCGCTCCGGTATCGCATTTGACGACAGCCCGGTTCCGGCAGACAAGCGTTCCATTTCCATTCCGGATCAGGACCGCTTCTGGATAAGTGCAGGCGCGACTTATGCGTTCAACGAGAATGCATCTATCGATGCGGGCGTATCTTATATGCACGGTCAGAAAGTGACGTTCCAGGAAGGCCCTTACGAGTTTACCTCTGAAGGTAAAGCCTGGCTGTTCGGTACGAACTTCAACTACGCGTTCTAATCGCGCAGGAATTGAAAAAGGTGAGCATTGCTCACCTTTTTTATTTACTCCGAATCGATATCTTTTAGTTCGTTCTCGATCGCCTTCGCGTTTGGATTCTCTTCCGGTTTCAGCTTACCGCCGTTAGCAATAAAGTCATGATTCTGGAAGTACGCTTCTCGCACCATAATATACGGGTCAGAAGACTGGCGCAGTAAGCCATCAGAGTCGAGCAGTTGCGCACGGGTTTCTATCCCTTCCACCGTCCATTTACCCACCGACAGCGGCCAGGTCAGCCACGACAGAACCGGATACAGCGTATCAACCATATCGCCGCCGTCATCACGAAGGGTGAAACTGCCGTAGAACGGTAATTGCATGTACGGACCGTACCCGACGCCATAATGTCCCATTGTGCTGCCGAAACGGTGCGGCTGCTCACGCTGCAGTTTCGGATTCGCCATGCCTGCCACGTCAATAAAGCCGCCCATACCCAGAATAGAGTTAAGGAAGAAGCGGGTAAAGTGCACCATCCCCTGATACGGGTCGCCCTGCAGGAAGTAGTTCACCATTACCGCAGGCTCTTCGAGGTTGCTGGTAAAGTTACTTAACCCGTTACGCGCGGGCTGGGGAACATAATCGCGCCATGCCACGGCCACCGGGCGCACCACATACGGGTCCAGCACGTTGTAGTTGAAGTTATACATGGAGCGGTTAAATCCTTCGAGAGGATCGGAGCGTCCCGTTTGCTCCCCGGAGCTGGCGCAGCCCACAAGCATCGTCGCGCCAAGCGCAAGCGCCGACAGCCGAAGTTTCATAAATATCTCCCTGTTCAGTATGGCTATCGTTGATTGCCATCCGTAACGGAGCCGTTGATGCTCCGTCTGTAAACGTGCAAGCGATTGTAACAGCACGTTTACCGATGTCTATGAGCACAATTACGGGCAGTAATCACCGTGACTCTGATCTCAGCATAGCCTGGCTTTTGGAATTCGTTTCGCTGGCAATTTTATAATGTCTTTGAAAGAGATGTATCACCTTTGTTGTCATTGCCGCCAATTTAAGAGCATCCCCACAGGCATCCCGATAAAAGCCGCTACGCTTAACAGAAAGATCAACCTCCGGGAGCAGATATGAAAGAAGTGGGCGAAGAAAAAATTGGCGAGAGCGATGAGGAACTTGAAATTGAAAGCGAGGAGAAAGCGCGTGGCGAGAAAATAGAAATTGATGAAGATCGCCTCCCTTCCCGCGCGATGGCCATCCATGAGCATATCCGCCAGGACGGTGAAAAAGAGATGGAGCGCGATGCCATGGCCCTCTTCTGGTCAGCTATCGCCGCAGGGCTCTCAATGGGCGCGTCTCTGCTCGCCAAAGGGATATTTCATGTTCAGCTGGAAGGTGTGCCGGGCGGTTTTTTACTCGAGAATCTCGGCTATACCTTCGGCTTTGTGATTGTCATCATGGCCCGCCAGCAGCTGTTTACCGAAAACACGGTGACCGCCGTTCTGCCGGTGATGCAAAACCCTACCCTCGGCAATTTCGGTTTATTGATGCGTCTGTGGAGCGTCGTCCTGCTGGGTAATATCATCGGCACGGGCATCGCGGCCTGGGCGTTTGAGTACATGCCGATCTTTGATGAACCCACCCGGGACGCATTTGTAAAAATCGGCATGGATGTGATGAAAAACACCCCGATCGAAATGTTCTCTAATGCCATCATCTCTGGCTGGATTATCGCCACGATGGTCTGGATGTTTCCTTCAGCAGGGAGCGCCAAAATTGTGGTGATCATATTGATGACCTGGCTGATTGCGCTGGCTGACACCACGCATATTGTGGTCGGTACCGTAGAAATACTGTATCTGGTCTTTAACGGTACGCTTCACTGGAGCGACTTTTTCTGGCCGTTCGCCTTACCGACACTAGCAGGAAACATCTGCGGCGGAACGTTTATCTTCGCGCTGTTAAGCCATGCCCAAATCCGTAACGACATGTCGAACAAACGCAAAGCGGAGCTTAAAGCGCGGGAAAATGATGATAAATCGACAAAAAAATCGTCCTGAATGGTGACTCTTTGAGCAGTCAGGCGGCGATGCGCTTAACGCAAAGTGTAAATGACGCTATACTCGTGCCGCCTCGTCCCCTTAGTTAAATGGATATAACGAGCCCCTCCTAAGGGCTAGTTGCAGGTTCGATTCCTGCAGGGGACACTTTGACCTTCGCGCGCATTCACCTGTCTATCGCCAGAATTCACTGAGCAGAAGAATCCTGTTTTATTTGAGCGTAACGCGCAGCAAGCTGTCTTAGGCGCAATTCCAGCTGGGTCTTTTCGGCTTCAGGAAGCGCATCTCCGGCTGGATGCTGTGACAGGCGTCGGAGTTGTTCTTCAGCCGGTATTGTTTGGTTAAATGACTGTATAGTCGAAAAAACCACCGATTTAAGCTCACTCACCGTGATATATTTTCCTTTTTGCTCATCCAGACTGCTCAGCCGATGACTCAGTTGCTGAAGCTTCATCATTCCTTCATACCAACTGTTCATAGCGTCGACAGGCAACGCTGCCGCGTTAAATTTTTGCTGCCACTGTGAGGTGAGCGGCTTCGCCTCCTCCGGCCGCACTGTCTGGAGTTGCGCTAACAACTGAAGGCTGTAGGAAATATTCCAGTCAGGAGGCAGCTTATCCAGTCGGGCAAGCTGCTGCTGCGTTTCTGTGATAAATGTGGACGGTAAAGTACCTTGCTGTGCTAACGCGTCTTGCTGAACAGGTGTAAGCACTTCAGGTAACGGCGCCAGAGATGCATTAGCCTGAATCGTTAAGGGATCGGGTCTGGACAGAAAGCCCCCTCCCCACGCCGCGGCGAGGCTGACCACCAGCATAGAACACATTCCGGCGACAAAGGGTTTCCATGGTCTGACCGCCCCGTGCGCTGTCGTAAAACCCTCTGCATCAGGCTGATTCTCCGGCTGCACAACATAGACCCATTTCACTTCGTCAACCGGCTCTGCCCTTTCCTGAGGTATTTCGCAACCGGGCATCATGAGTGCATTCAGATCTGATGCGTCATTACTGCTTTCCAGCCGTTCAGCATTCGAACGTATCATTGTTCGTAACGTATCGAACTGGCTTAGGTGTTTCAGCTCAAGACGCTGTAGCACGGCACTCAGTCGGGTAAGCAATTCTTCAGCACGATAAAGCTCACTAAGATGGCTTTTGTTGAGTGGAAGCATACGCATGTGCTGCTGCAGGCGCTGGCTCAAGCCGCTAAGGATTTCCATACGAGCGTGTAATGTCTTAGGCCAGAAAACGTCCCACTGATGGCTAATCAGGGCCTCCAGAATCGCCAGCCCTTCGTTCAGGCCTGCTAATCCAGACAGGTGAATACGGGCAAGGGTGTACCAGGCTGCAGTCTGCAACTCCACACCGTTCTGTTCGAACAGAGAGAGAGAGCGTTTTTCGACATATTGCCAGTTTACATCCGGGCGAGCAGGATGCGTCAGCTTGCTGAGCTCATCGCGGAGGGCGGCGTAATCTGGCAGCGTGCGCGGGTCGCCGCCGGTTTTTAACGTTATATGTGTGGTCATCCTGGAGGGCCTGCATATCCGTTTCGGTTAATTTCGTTAGTTGATCTGTAGGGCTATTTGGCGATTTAAAATGCAATGACGCATTAAAGGAATGAATGTTATCGCTATGGCAGCAGCGCTAAAATCAGACCGAAAAACACACCTTCATCAAATAGTTGTCCGGATCGGGATGAGGTATCAGGGGGAGTAAAGATCCAGCCATTTGCGCTCCCCACCCGCATGAACAGGCGTCCTTGAGAAATCACCTTATCTCCGGAACAGAAAGTCACCTCGACACAACCAGCGACGCCCTGTCCATACAGAAAGATCGGCATAAAGTTGACCGCCCGGCTGTCATAACGCAGAACAATACCGGAAATTTCAAAAGCTCCGCCCTCCACCAGCAGATCCGGAACGGATACGGTCAGTGGCTCCACATTCAGTCCCGTATCCGTCAGCCACGCGTCCATTTGCTCCTGAAGCTGAGCCATCCGCTGGCGAAACTCTGCAATATCAGCCTGACTCTTGCTGATGGCAGGAACTGGTGCAGGTTGTCGTGCCTGCAACTTTTTCAGGAACTGTGATTTTACTGACATGATGTTATCAAACCTTATATACGGAGGGTCGTATCGAGATATTGTTGTTGCCTGAGATGCCTCAACAGGACCCGTCCTTCGGGCATAAACTCAGTCCCGTAGCGCACCAGACCAATCCCTTTAAGTTCAGCGTCAATGGCATAACGCAGTTCGCCGGGGACGTTCTGTTCCAGCAGGACAACGGTTATTTTTTTCAGGCGGGGTTCATACTTGAGCAGGACGGCAGATAATGTGCCCATCAGCTCATGGGCCGTTCCCGGCATACCCTGCAGAATTTTGGTCATATCCGGCAGCCCGTAGTCTGGCAGGTGCGACAGCGTACCGGCACGACAGTTGAGAACGCGCTGCATGTTATCCAGCACCGAGAGGATGACCTGATTTTCTTCACTGACCTGACTAAGGTTGAGTCCGCCTGTAAAATTTCCCGTTAACATTTCATACAGCGAAGGCGCGTTATGTCCGTAGGGCATCAGTCTTCCTTAAGCGGCTGTAGCGTCAGAGAGTTATCACCTGCTTCCAGGATACGTGGTTTATCCGGATCCAGGTCACTGCGTTTGATAACCTGCTTCCAGGCGTTGTTGTCCATATCCGGATGGCGGAAGAGCCCTACCACCGCGACAAACTGCGCCTTTTCTTCCATTGGCATATCAAGGTTTGCATCGCCACCCGGTTTCACCACGACATCACGACTGGCCAGCATGTCGTCTTTCAGAATGGTGCTATCATCCTGAAGCAACTGCTGATACACCGTCTTATCAAAGGTTTTGCGGTCTTTGAGCTGGTAAATCCTTATCACCACCGGCTGAGACAGCGAGTTACTTTCACGGGAGTCGGTGTTCAGCGCCTCACGAGCGGTGAAATCGAGGTGCAGCACCTTGATTTTTTTGTAGAACACGGCGTTAAACGCCGATTTAGTGCCATCGGTGATGCTCTGCGTCACCCCGCAGCCTGTCAGGCTGAATGCCAGCAGCGGTAGCAGCCAGCGCGAAGTCTTAATTGAATTTGTACGTAACACGTCGGTTTCCTTGTTGTGGTGTTGAGGGCTGCAGGCCGGTGTAATAGCCCAGTTCCGTCGTGAAGGTCTGCGGGATATCGTCCAGGAGATATTCGTCTTCCGCGCCCAGCACGCCATTCATCCCCAGCCAGAAGCGACCTTCACCGAGCGGCGGCGCAGCCAGCAGGCAGGTCCGGGTGGTCAGAGTAATTTTTGCCTTAAAACGCCACCCGAGATAAACCCGCAGCATCACCAGAAAGTCCTGATACAACAGACCGTCCGGTTTCCAGCCCTGCGCTTCCTGTTCGTTATCCGTCGTGAGCGCAATCAGCAGTTGACTGCTGGCATCCATCGCTTCGTCACCCAGAGGCGTATTGCCATCAAGCAGAAACTCTTCGTCACCGTAAAAACCCAGCGGCCTGTCAATCTCTACAGGCCGGAGACAATACGGACTCACCTGCACCGTCGTATCGGGGGCCAGCAGGCGCACCAGTGCCTGCATCCCTTCCTGAGTTTTGCCCGGCTGCTGCAGCACACCCAGTAGCGCCAGAAAGCGGGACACTGGCGTGGCTATATGGTTCGCGGTGCCCGGTATGCCCAGCCCCACCAGACCCAGCAGCGACTGCGAAATGGAGTCAGTTCCCCCTGGCTCAAACGTGGCCGGATACGAGTATTTACGCCAGACGCGGTAAAACTGCGTCAGGATGCGATGACTGAAAATATCCAGAAACCCCTGCAGCGCCTCATGTCCTTCCCGGCGCTGGGAAATGTCATCGAGATAGGCGGTCGGTAGAGGCGAATCAACACCGTACATCCCCATAAAGGTCGTGCGGATAAGCGGTGGTCTGCTGTCATCATCCTCGTCATACTCGACAGCCTTCAGTTCACTGGCCGGGAACCCCATTCCAGGGTGCGGCGCAAAGCGTACCGGGTCATCCGCCGGATGGCTGGTAGAGCCCATCAGCGGCCTGTCCGGATGGCGCTTCTCCAGTAGCTGGCATAAACGATAAAAGTTGATGCGGTGAAGCTCGGCCTCCAGCCGCGGGGTCAGCCGGGAATGCGGCGGTTGTGCTTCTCTTCCCATTCCAGGCGCTCTCCGGTCGGTTGCAGAATAATAATCAGGCGGTTAAACAGATAGATATCGGTGTACAGTGCAAAGAAGCGGCTCAGCATCTCGCCGAACAGACAGATATCGCCGCGCCCGGCAAAGCCGTTGCTCTCAAGCGTCACCTCAATCTGCACCCCGCGCACCAGATATCCCTGCTCAAAGCGTTCCGTTTCACTGTGCTTCACATCGATAATCGCCTCCAGACGACGGCGGTTCATCTCGCTGTCGGTCCACTCATACAGCGCCAGGGTGCCGCGCAGCACGTCGGCGTTGTCCATCATCGACAGGAACCCGCTGCCGAGGTGGCTCAGCACGCGCCAGTGGAAACGGTCCTGCGCCGGGGGATAACAAGGCAGCGTCGGCGCACACAGGTTACGCACGGCGATACTGGCTGAAGTGGTTTTCATCACTGTATCGAGCACGGTACTTTGCAACGCTCTGCGAGGTAGTTGGCCATTGGTGCCGGTTAGCGTCAGCGACAGGCTTTCATCCTCCGGCACCGTGTGGTTATCAAACGCTTCCCCGCCGAGGATAAGCCAGGTGTTATGCAACCCCGACGGGCCACGGCGCACGCGGGTGTGGTAGTAATATTCCGGGGCTTCATGGCGCATCATTCCGCCCTTGTGGCGGAAGCTTGAAAATGGCACGTAGGTATGCTGGCTCGATGACATCACCGAATCCACCGCATATATCTCGGTATGGCCATCCTGCACGCGCATCGGGCGCAGCATGTATTCGGTCTGCAGGGAGTTTAGCGTCAGCGGGTCAGATTCCAGCGGGAACAGGTTAATCACCGGCACACAGTTCAGGCGCAGATGCTTTTCGGTAAAGCTGAAATCATGCTCCCAGCGTTCTGCCAGCACCACGTCGATTTCAAACCAGGGGAGCTCAGCCGGAAAGGCCACTGTCTCCAGCCCACGCAGCCCCGTGAACATGAATTTTTCACGAAAGGTGAAGTACTCGAGCAGCAGCTGATATCCGCTAAAGCTGCTGCTTCCCTTCGGCCACAGGACGTCATCATCGCCAAAGCCCAGCGCGGTGAAATACCCGTCGAGCGGTCTTCTGTCCATGTCGCCCGGCATCCGCAGCCAGAGGCGCGCTGTATTCATGGTAAAAGCTTCATGCATGGCGCAGGCCAGCGGTGCATCAGCGTTGAAGTAGAGCGGGATCTGGCTGAGATCGATACGACTCCAGTCGGCAAGATGGCTGCAGTTAAAGCGCAGGCTGATAACCGAACGCCCGTCAGGGTCAGTGGACAGGCGGGCTTGCTCCAGCGACAACGGCAGGAGGGTGATCTCTTTGGTGGTGGTGTACCGACAACGCGTGGCCTTCTCGCCGATCGGCCGCGAGTTCACTTCGAAACCTTTGGCGATGCGCATCTGCTCTTTCATCTCGCGCCAGTCAGGGGTGAACTCCACCACCGACATCGACGGTATGGTGCGCAGATAATGCGGCCACAGCAGGCTGACCAGCCCTTCGGTCAGTTCAGGCAGGTCGTCATCGAGCTTTTCACGCAAGCGCCCCATCAGGAAGGCAAAGCCCTCGAACAGGCGTTCAACATACGGGTCGCGCGCTCCGGCTTTATCAAGGTTGAGCATTGCTGCCTGCTCGGGGTGAGCACGGGCAAACTCTTCACCGGCTTCCAGCAGGTAGCGCATTTCAGCGTCGTAATAACGCAGGGTTAAGTCGTCCATAAAAAACCTGAATTTAGGAATGTTAAAGGTAGCCAGGCGTTTTTATCCGCAAAGCACCGCACTGCCTGCCGGGTCGAGCGCAATCAGACCGGCCAAAAGCTGGTCCATCTCAGGCTGAAGGCGTGACTTATCGGTTTCACTGCGTGTGGCTTTCATGCGCAGCAGTCTGAGGCGACGAGATTTCACTTCAAACAGCAGTGTCGGTGTCCACTGCGTGAGGGTGATTGACCGTGCGGCGCTATCGAGCTCACCCAGCAGATGCAGGGCCAGCTCATTTTTACCCTTTTGCTCGGCTATGCGGGCCATCAGCAGGCGCAGCAACCATTTGTCTTTTGTAGAGTCGCAACCTGGACGGGTCTGGAGCCAGTGAAGGGTGGCATCCAGACCGTCAGTGTCCGCTTTCTCCAGCGCTTCCGGCTCGAGGGCCAGGATATCGTTATCTGCCTCACCAGCAGCACTGACCGGCTCATCCCGCCAGCTGGACAAATCGTCCAGCACGCTCTGATTTATCCAGTTGAGCGTGACCTCATCGGCAAACGGCGTTCCGTCATTAAAGGCCAGCGTTTCAAGTCCTGTGAGACGGCTCAGCAGCCCTTTCAGATCGGCGATGATGATATCGGCCAGCACATCGTGCCCCAATTTCATCAGAGCCTGATGGATATACCACTGCAAATCCAGCCAGAGGTGATTAGCGCCACGCGAGAAGGTGCTGTCCGCCTGCTCCAGTATCTCCAGCCAGCTCTGCTGCAGGTACAACCGTTTAAGCATGGCCCGCTGGTCAGCCCGCGGTGGTTCGATACGTGTTTTCCCTTCGGCATCCGGTGCAGGGATCGCTCTCAGCGTGTCATGGCGCAGGCTTTTCATCAGCCGGTGTGCGGCAAGCCAGCCATCGGGCTGCTCGCGCAGATATCCCGTCAGGGTACGGGCCTGGGCCAGCAAATCCTGACCGGAGGTGATGCGGTTCAGAACCGGCGCATCTGACTCGGTCGCATGCGTAAAGGGCTGTGACTGCGCCTTATTCCCTGCGTTCTGCGGTACCACGGCATCCACACCCCCGGCCTTCATCAGGCGAGACTCCAGCCCGCTGTACAGGGCATTCAGCTCTGGCCGCGATGCTTCCGGCTCGGTCTCCAGACGGGTACTGATGAGCAGCAAGGCCCCGGCGGTACGCTGTGCATCCTCGCGGATGACCTCCGGAAACAGTGACAGACTGTCCAGGACACGGCTACCGGCAAGCCATTCCAGTGCAGCCTTGCGGCTTCGGTCCCGCTGCGGGTGAAGCTGCATGCCGTAGCGCTGCAATAATCCGGCAAGCAGTTCAAGCCCTTCGGCAAAGCCGGCTTCGCCATCCTGGTGCAATCGCGCCCAGCAGTAATAGGTCGCAATACGGATGTCTTTGGCTGTGGTGGTCAGTAACTTTTCAGCAAGCGTGCATATCAGTTCGGTATCAATACCAGAGAGCTTATTAACCTCTTCGCGGATACGCTGAAAATCATCGTGATATCCCGGGTCTTCCCCGGTCGGACTGGCTACGCTTACCGGAGCAAGCCAGGGCTGCCAGTTATCCGTGCGCGTCTGCGCCTGTTCACGCAGCTGAGCATCGTCAGCCTGACAGGCGATAACCAAATTCTGCAATGTGCTCATTATTCGACGCCCTCCATGTCATTGTTTTCCGTATTAGCCATCAGCGCCTGAGCGGTGGCCGCGCTGTCGACACTGAATATGTGATCCGGCAGCGTGAAACCACGCAGATCCAACAGCGCCAGCGGGCCTTTTCCGAGCTGGGAGCGCAGCACCCACTGCAGGGTGCGACCATCCGGTGCAGTAAAGCTCATCATCCACTGGCTGCGGTCAAGCTGCTGACGCTTGCTCAAGTCCAGCCAGCGGATAAAGCCCCAGGTCCCGCTGTAATCCCCGAACAGACGCGCACCGGCGTTGACCGTGGTCCATGTCAGCATCGTTCCCGGCCTGTAAGTCTCTCCTGGCCAGCGGAAGCTTTGCCAGTCGGCCATCTGGTTGAAGTAGTGCAGCTTTTGTCCATCAATGGTTAGCTGCGTCTCCACCACCTGTGGCACAGGACGCGCCTGCAGCTCAAAGCTGATGCCCTGACTGCCATCGGTGAACAGGATGTCTGACAGCTGGCTCAGCTGGTTAATGGCCCGCAGGAAGGCCGGGTTAAAATTCAGTCCCTGGCTGTTGACCTTATCCGGTACCCACTGGCTACCCTCTTTGTGTAGCACACCGTTGAGCTCTGTCGACAAGAAGCGTTCTATCCGTCCACTGTCCTTACGCACAAATTCAGCCAGCATCGGTAAAGAGGCATCGCTTTTGCTGGCAGCAAACGGGAAACGACCGTCAAAGGCAGTCTGCCAGTTCGCGACAACCGAGCGGCTCCATTTGTCATTCAGACTGGCTGCCGACGGCTGAAGCACGGTCTCCCAGGCCTGGGTCAGCGGCTGCACAAACATTGTGCTGCCAAATCCGCTCCACTCCTCGCCAAGACTTGCCGAAATCAGGCTGCCGTATTGCTGAGTGTCGGTGAGGTCCACGCTTTTGCCCTGGAATACGGTCTGCGCCAGGGTCTGCATCATTGCCTGCGGGTCAGAAGCGCTGGCTACCTGCTGCAGTCGCAGACGCACGCGGGTGATACGGGTCAGATACGTCTGCAGACTCAGGGAGTTGTCCGCCGACATGACATTACCACCTTTGTTTTTACCCAGAAGCTGTAGCAGCGGGCCAAAGGTATCGTCCAGCGGCCCCTGCGGCCCTGACGCAGCCTGATCAATGGCAGGTTTATCTTTTCCACCGACGAGATCTTTAGCCGATTTGATGAGGGAGTCCGAAAGACCTTCGCTTTGCTGGCCTGTCTGTCCCTGCCAGGCGAGGGTATTCATCAGGGCAATCAGTGGCGACTGGCGGACATCGCTCATCAGCGTCAACTGGTCGGTAACGTCCGCAATATTGTTTGCCGGGTTCCAGTGCAGACTATTGAGGAAATTCAACCAACTGCCGGCAAAGTCAATGAAATAACGCTCTGTCAGGCGTGCTTTGAGCGCTTCCGGCGACAGATCCGCCGATACGGCTTTACGGGAATCACTCAGCACCCAGTCAATTTCATCCCGGCGGGAATTTGCAGCCTTTTCGATAGCCTGCTGAATGCCACCTTCCCAGGCCTGGCGGGTGAACATGCCCGGTACGACCTCCTCGGTAGAAAAAAGTCGACGCGCATCGGTACCGCTGGTCATGTCCTCCAGGGAGACATCGGCGAAGTTACGACGCACTGACTTGAGCATATTTTCATACAGTGTGCTTTCAGCGTTACGACGCCCAATTTGCTGCAGCAGCAGCTGGCGACTCTGGCTGACCAGCTGCGCATCCGGTGTGATTTTCCACTGTGGCTGCTCAGGCAGTTCGGTGATGTAGAAGGCCCACAAATCCGGCGCCAGGCTTTGCCACAGACCGGTAGAAATACCCATTCGTGTCGGCTGCACGGTTTTCAGGGTCTGCGCATAAAACGCGCCGTCGACTTTATCCGGACGAGACATCATCAGCCAGGCTTTAAGCTGGTCATAACCCGGCTTCGCCAGCTGTGCACGCTGGTCGCTGTTGGGGGCAGAATTTGCCAATGCGCTGAGTTTCTGTGTCAGCGCCTGATTCGCCGGGTCGCGTATCAGGCGGTTATTTGCCACGCCGTACCAGGGCAGCAACGCATCGAGCAGCTGCTGGTTATGGTCCAGACCGAAGCGCTGGTACCAGGGCGCTCCTTCCTGAATACGGTGCAGCAGGCGGCCGGCGTCATTACGTAGGGTATGCAGAGCCGTGAGCTGGTAATCCGATACGGAAGGATGCTCCACCAGCGCATGCGCCTGCTCGGCAACAGAGACTATCTGCATGCGGTTGACCGCGAACGACAGCAGTGTACCCGCTCCCCAGATACCGATGATGGTCATCAGCGTCCAGGCGAGGGTCTGCTCCCAGGCCATACCGACACGGCGGCCACGCACACGGATGCAGTCGTCAATAATACCCTGCCAGGTTACGGGCAGAGTAAGGGCATGATGCTGTACAGACGCGATAGAGGACTCTGCGTCAGTAGATTTTTTGTCCGGCAGGCAGCTAAATATCAGGCCACGCAGCGGAACACGCTGCTGAGAGACAAAGAGCCATGGCGTCAGTTGCTGAGCCCAACGGGCAATGCCGCCGTCTTTGAGATGCTGACCCAGACGTAGCAGGAAATCGTGACGGTTGTTCTCAGCGACCTGGTTCACCCCCTGCGTCCGCAATGCCGGCAGCATCAGTTCAAGCTGACCGATAATGTCGCTTTCTTTAGCGCGCAGCGGGAAATGAGTCCCTACCACCTGCTCAATACGCTTAGCCTGCGACCATTTACTGTCGCGCAGTTGCCATAACCATACCGGTGCGGAATAACGCAGCAGTTCGCTGATTTTTTCCAGCCCGCGTAAATCGTTGTCACTCATCTGCGGTGTCAGGTTAAATGCTGGAGGTATGACCCGGATAATCCCATCCAGTGGACGTCCCCGCCGAAGTTTACGCAGCGCGGTGTATTTTTCGCGATCGGGCTCAGAAGCCAGACTGCCGCCATAAATCAGTACAGTACGATTGCCTTCAAGCCACTGGTTTTCCTGCAGACCAGGAACCAGCTGTTCGATTGCCGTCTCATCACCGGTAACCAGCAGCAGGCGGACGTTATGACGCCAGAAAAGGGTGTAGCGCTTGCGCAAAGAACCCGCGATTTCAGCTTTTAATCCCTGCTGTTTTACTTTTTGCTTTCTGTGGTTTTCTCTCTCTCCTCGCGTCGAGAGCGTCTTGACATGCCATATCTGCCACAGCTGAACGCCGAGAAAACCCAGCACAATCAGGCAAATTGACGTAATCCAGGCAATGCCGCAGACAATAAGCAGGGGCCGAACCGATTCCCAGCCCAGCGAGACATCAACAGCGAAATACCAGTAGAGGAGGCCTCCAAAAAGTATCACCAAAGTGACAACAGCAAGGGTGATAGTCACCGTTACGGCAGTCGAGATACTTGTGTCTGGTTTAAGGGTGTTTTCCTTTTCCATGTGGCTTTACTATTCCAAGAGCGAGGGTATGTTGAGGATCGGTACTAATCCAGCCGCAAGGCTGTGCTTCGTTTTGGGCAAAAAGAGCGGCAAGAGAAATAACAATAAGAGGTTCCATGCTTCCCGGCATTCCCCAATAGCTGTCCTGCAGGTTATGGGTGGTATTCCAGCCACACTCGTCAATCTGGGGAATTTGAGGATGCGAAAACAAAATGCAGGCGGCCGGATCTTCCTTAAGTTCACATTGAGTAACTGCGCGTTCGCAGACGATGTCCAATTTGTCTGAAGCAGAGGCGTCATAATATTCCCCCCGAGGCATCACCACCGGTGCGTCAGTGCCTATCAGCCACAGTACTGCAGACTCCCCTGCGGACAACAGGCTATCAGGTGAAGCGGGGCATGAAACGCATCCAACCACAAGATACTGGCTTTTCGCATCCTCCCGAAGCAGGGCCGTCAATCTCGCAAGCGTCGCCTCTCCCTCCCAGCGTTCAGGCTGGTCTGGCAATGCAATTCCTGGAAAAGAGTCCTTCATTTGTGCATAAAAAGCTGACCATACGAGGGCATCTCCCAGAAAAAAGCACTGCGAGATCGACCGCGGCATATCGCGTGAGCTCGTCTTCCACTGCATCACGAGCGCGCGAACCAGCTGCTGCTCACGTTCCTGGCTCTCTGTGGAGAAGGTTCGGGCAATACGCAGTGTTTTCCCACCAGACTCGTGACGTTCAGCAGGGGGCCGCTGAATACGGCGAAGCACCCTTTGCCAGTCCACCGTTTCCGCACCTGCCGGGCCAAGCAGCAGGACGTCTTGCAGCCCAAGCTGGCTTTGATGTTCTTCCCACCACAGGCTCTGCTCGTGCCTGACGTTGCGTTGCCAGGCCATTGCATGGTGCAAAGAGAAGCGGTAATAAAGCAGTCGGCAAAGCCAGAGAAAACCGATGGAGACCAGGGCAAAGCCCATTACCGCAAAAGCCGCAGCGCTGCGGTTAGCCTCGCCAGTCAACGCCCCAGTGCCTCCGGCAAGTAAAATAATAAATGCCCCTGCCTGCAGCCAGCGACGGGTTATGGGTGCTCTGGCTGTTTCCCAGACAGGATACTTCGGCACGTTCCTCACTGTTCGATACCAAAATCAGGGAAGGAACTCACCAGCGTGCAGCCGCACGCGCAGCGATGTCCATGCAGGGCGACAGGCTGACCATCGACCTCTGAGAGTGAACTGCCTTCCGCGATGATCGTCATACCGTGCTTGTTGCATTTAACCGCATCCCCTTTAGCGGCTATCCCTTTACCAAAGCAGAGATAGTGGCCACCCAGAACCTTACCGCCATACTCCTTCAGGGTATCTCCCTCACGAATGACCTGTTTCATTCATTGTCTCCTGCTCAGGTAGTCACCAGCGATTGTGCTTTTTCCAGCCATCCGGACTGAATAATTGATTTCGCCATTTCCAGGCGCTTTTCACCTATTGCTGCGGTCTGTTGCGCCGTGACCACGCCTGGCTCGGTGGTAAAGGCTTTTAACGCATCGGCGTTGTCGACCATTGGGATAGCCAGTCCGGTCAGGTAATCCACTGCCTGCGATTCCAGCGTGAATAGCCCGGCCGTTGCGGCAAGGCCAGCCAGTTTTGCCGGCGTGCCTTTCTGCCTGAAGCTGAAGATCACCCCACCCACCACCGTGGCGGCCCCAACGACATCACCGGCAATGGTCAACGGAGAGAGCGATTTATTGCAGTTATCACCGAAGTAGATCATCCGGTAGAGGAAGTAGCTCCCCCAGGGCTCACGCGTTCCCAGCGCGTAATGCATAAACCACGCACGGGAATCATGTACCTGATCGTCAAAAAGCGCTCTGACCAGCCCGGCCGGGGTGTCCGCGTTTGAGGCCTCTCCGAGCGGCGGGAACAATATCGCAACCTTCGTGTCGGCTGAGGCTTTGATCAGGGCATATTCTCGCGGCCTGTCATCGATATTAAGCAGGAATATGGTGTTGTGCGGGATGGCCGCCAGCACCAGTTGCCCAATGCTGGTCGGGCTGCGGAGCTGTTGTCGATAGTCTTCGCCAAACTCCACCGCGGCCTGCTTCAGCTGGGTTTGAGCGATATCCGGGTCAAAGTCCTTTATCCCGGCTTCCAGCACTAACTCATCCATTTTATCTGCAGGCTGGCTGGCGATTTTTTCTTTCCGTCGGGCCTCAACCGCCCCCTGCTTCAGGTCCCGTTTAGCTTTGGACGTTTCCAGCGCCCCCGGGTTGCCATCTTTATCCGATGCCCGCAGGTAAAACGGCGTAGTAAGCATGGTGCCTTTGGCATAGCGGTCGATTCGCCACGCGGTGATCCAGGCTATCTGATTTTCGAAGGCTTTTTCGAGACTGACTGTCGCCCGAGGAGGATCGTATTCTGCAGCCTGTTCGTCAGCTATTCTCTTCCCTGAGGGGGGGAGATTAAGTGTGAGTTGTCGCCATGCGTTGAAGCGGTTGATAAGTGTGGTATCTATATTAAACTGTTTCAAACCATCAGGAGGTAATTGCCTCCAGCGGTCCTTCTTTAAATCATCAGTCAGAGCCTCAATAGAAACTTTCATAGGTGCACCCGCTCTAAAAGCGTTGCAGTACATATCATGTAAAGCAATTTGGGAAAGTAGCTGGCTATCACTAATATCTAGATAATTTGCTTTCCCCTGATCACCCGGTGGATACCCGCCGCCAATATCTGAATGCATACCCGGATAAACTATTTCCTTACTGTTTGCCGGATATTGACCGTCAGCGCGACGAATAGAATCCAGCGGGAAACAAAGACGCTGCTCGTGCGAGGACACCAGATGCACACAATTCTTAATCAATCCGCCGTAAGTTTTTTCATTTGGCAACTCCTGGGTGTTGTCGGCCCAGGACATATGCCCTTCCGCCACCGGGGCTACATGCGCAACCCCCACGGACGCCACGGTATCCAGCAGCCCCAGAAATTCCACGCTGACGGGTATTTTCAATTCATCCACCATCAGGCACTGCTCGGGCTTTTCGTCTTTGCCTGTTGGTACGGGCAGCAGCTCGCTCAGCCAGTTGACAAAGGCGCGCGCTGCGGCCGCTCCGCGAGAGAAACCGTACACATACAGCTTGATAGCCAACAACTTCGGCTGCGTGGGGCTCGGCTGCTGCAACGCAGGACCCAGCAAAGGCTTCAGCTTTTTTAGCTCATCAGTAAACGTTTCGTAACGATTATGGCTCCCGGTTAAACCAAAGGAGGCCCACGACGTTGCCATGGCTTCAATGGCAGCACGAGTTGCACTATCCGAAAGTTTACTGCTATCGTCATTTTTAGCAGCTAAAGAACGTTTTAATGCGTCAATTATTCTCAGCAACGCCCAGTTAATTCTGTCCTCCCCCATTTTGGCAAAGGCCAGCCCCGAGGACGAATAATCAAGATCGTTTATTTCCGGGAAAGGTGTCCCGACGCCAGGGATATAATATTTATAATAGCTCCCCTTGAGACCAGAATCAGAATCGAGTAACCCGGCAGTGGAAGACACCCCACCAACAGTCCCATTGCCGATCGTGGCACGAAAAAGACGAGCGATATTGGTTGGATGTTTTGGGTCAGACAAATAGAGATCGTTGTTCAGGTTATTGCCGGTGCCATCAAAGAACAAACTAATATGAAGAGTTTTGCAGCACGGCATATCTACCAGCTTGTTCTTAGCCTGACAGAGTTCATTGCGATAAGCACGCTCCAGACTTTCCTGCTGCCTGCAGTTTTTTCCAACCAGCACAGAATGCGACGGCAGACGTCCCTGTGCAGGAAACTCAGGTGGGTACCAGACCAGATCCGTGGTTACTTCGGACATACTTTCGGCTCCTTCATTTCCAGCGGTAGTTTGATCGGGTAGGACGGACTACCGTAGGTGAAACAACTGGTCGTTACCTTTACGTCATCGCAGGGTAAAAAATGCACCGTAATACCGCAGGTTTCCTGTCCTGTATAATCGGGCAGTGGGACTGTTTTGCTGTGTTGGCGATTTTGTGCCGTAATTTCTCTTTCCCAAGCTTTATACTTTTCACGATCAGCGAACCCGGGGAAACCTTCAGAAGTTCCAACGCCAGTTTGCCAGTCTATGCGAACAGTCATTCCCGGCTTCCAGGCTGCCGGTACGCCATAGCAACACCCTCCGCCGCCGCCATCAAAAGGCCCGATAATATCAATACCCGACTGACCGTTTACGCTGAAATGATTGATGGCCCATTTGGTATGGTTAATCGCTTCTATTGTTCCTGCACCACCACTTTGCGTTTGTGCCTCAGCCTTTGGCTGACTGCATCCGGCCAGTAAGAAAACACCCAGTAATACGCATGATATTGTTATCTTCATCCTTATTTTCCTTGTATTGCGTCGTCCACTCTTACAGGTAAAATCATTTAGTTGTGCCGTCGGCTGACATAATTAAATCATTTCCGGCCCGGGATAACTTTCTGTTCAGGTTATGACTGGCAGGCTGTAAGCCTGCTGCCACGAGCAGGAAATTCAGGCGGGTACCAGACCAAATCCGTGGTTACTTCGGACATACTTTCGGCTCCTTCATTTCCAGCGGAAGTTTGATTGGATAATTAGCATTAGCAGGTGACCAGCAGCTGGTTGTTACCTTTACGTCATCACAGGGTAAAAAATGTACCGTAATACCGCAGGTTTCCTGTCCTGTATAATCGGGAAGCGGTACTATTTTGCTATGTTCTCTGTTATTTGCACTCATTTTCTTTTCCCAGGCCTTATATTTTTCATAGTCAGCAAATCCCGGGAATCCCTCTGTGGAAGCCTCACCGCTTTCCCAGTCTATACGTACTGTCATTCCCGGTTTCCAGACTGTCGGTACACCATAGCAACACCCACCGCCACCGCCGTCAAAAGGCCCGATAGCATCTATGCCCGACTGACCGTTTACGCTGAAATGATTGATGGCCCATTTGGTATGGTTAATCGCTTCTATTGTTCCCGTACCACCACTTTGCGTTTGTGCCTCAGCCTTTGGCTGACTGCATCCGGCCAGTAAGAAAACGCCCAGTAATACGCCTGAAATTGTTATCTTCATCCTTATTTTCCTTGTATTGCGTCGTCCACTCTTACAGGTAAAATCATTTAGTTGTGCCGTCGGCTGACATAATTAAATCATTTCCGGCCCGGGATAACTTTCTGTTCAGGTTATGACTGGCAGGCTGTAAGCCTGCTGCCACGAGCAGGAAATTCAGACGGGTACCAGACCAGAACCGTGGTTACTTCGGACATACTTTCGGCTCCTTCATTTCCAGCGGTAGTTTAATAGGATAATTTGCATTAGCAGGTGACCAGCAACTGGTTGTTACCTTTACGTCATCACAGGGTAAAAAATGTACCGTAATACCGCAGGTCTCCTGTCCTGTATAATCGGGCAGTGGTACTGTTTTTGTGTGCTGGCGATTCTCTGCCTTCATTTTTTTTCCCATGCGAGATATTTAGCGTCATCACCAAACCCAGGAAAACCATCGGTATCCCCGCGCCCGGTTTCCCAGTCTATACGTACTGTCATTCCTGGTTTCCAGACTGCCGGTACGCCATAGCAACACCCACCGCCACCGCCATCAAAAGGCCCGATAATATCAATGCCCGACTGACCGTTTACGCTGAAATGATTGATGGCCCATTTGGTATGGTTGATGGCTTTTATTGTTCCCGTACCACCGCTTTGCGTTTGCGCCTCAGCCTTTGGCTGAGTGCATCCGGCCAGTAAGAAAACGCCCAGTAATACGCCTGAAATTGTTATCTTCATCCTTATTTTACTTGTATTGCGTCGTCCACTCTTACAGGTAAAATCATTTAGTTGTGCCGTCGGCTGACATAATTAAATCATTTCTGGTCCGGAATAACTTTCTGTTCAGGTTATGACAGGCAGGCTTTAAGCCTGCTGCCACGAGCAGGAAATTCAGGTGGATACCAGACTAAATCCGTGGTTACTTCGGACATACTTTTGGCTCCTTCATTTCCAGGGGGAGTTTGATCGGGTAATTTGCATTAGCAGGTGACCAGCAGCTGGTTGTTACCTTTACGTCATCACACGGTAAAAAATGTACCGTAATACCGCAGGTTTCCTGTCCTGTATAATCAGGTATTGAAACAATCGCGCTATGTTGTTTTTTTTGCAAATCATTCTGCCGTTTCCATTTTTTATATTTTTCTCTGTCAGAAAAGCCCGGAAAACCTTTCGACCCACCAACTCCTGTTTCCCAGTCAATTTTGACTGTCATTCCCGGTTTCCAGGCTGAAGGTACACCGTAACAGCATCCTCCGCCGCCCCCCTGAAATGGACCAATAATATCAATGCCCGACTGACCGTTTACGCTGAAATGATTGATGGCCCATTTGGTATGGTTAATCGCTTTTATTGTTCCCGTACCACCGCTTTGCGTTTGCGCCTCAGCCTTTGGCTGGCTGCATCCGGCCAGTAAAAAAGCACCCAGTAATACACCTGAAATTGTTATCTTCATCCTTATTGTCCTTGTATTGCGTCGTCCACTCTTACACCTGCCGGACCTGAGCCGGAAATTCAGGCAGGTACCAGACCAAATCCGTGGTTACGTAGAACATACTTCCAGCACCTTCATTATCAAATTCCGGCATGCAATCGGGTCAAATAGTCGATCACCCAGGCATCACGTTCATCGTCGAACAATACGCCGGCCTGGGTAGCGCTCACCATTCCCTCAAAGCACGCCCTGAATTCAGCTTCCTTTGAGGCAAACATCGTTGTCATCAGTAACTTCTGGTCAATAAAACGTTTTGCATCACATAAGCACATAAATTTTTCATATTGCTTATCGCTGAAATCTACTTGCTCAGCGCGCTCGTCGCGCTTCGGGATTTTCCCGCTTCCTGTAAGCCATACCGACTGTCCATCACGATCCTGCCATCCCCAGCCTATTACGGGTCTTTTAAGTTGCGCCTGCTGTTCAGCGCTCAGAATATCCGTAAAAAGATAAGAAAAAATACGAGTATCCCAGAACCGAAAAACACCTTCTCTGCCTTCCTGGCGGGCATTAACGATTTCAGTAAGCCATTTACCCAATCCAGACAATGTCCATGGCGAACATATAATCAGTAAAGGTGCCGTTGAGGACATTTCTTTTGCAAGCGCCTGAAGCCAGTTCCATTGTTGCAGATCGTCAAACATAACCCGCACCAGAAGAGGCGCATCTTCGGGATAAATCTCCTCCGGTAAGCCCTTATACAGCGACTGCCATTTTATCTCCGGAGAAAAACCTGATAACGCCGGAATGACTGAATAATCCACACTACACTGATCAACAATGACATCGATATAGGTGTGTCCAATCTGCTGGCAAAGCCGTCGAGCGCTCTCCAGCACGTTTTCAGAATATTCATTCAACACTTATTAACTCTCCCTCGGCACAAACCCTTTAGCCATTTCCTGCGCCCGTTTCAGACACTCCTTGCAGACCGAGGAAGGAAGTTCCGGCAATGGAAAATCTTCACTCTGCGGCCCCAGCATCTTGTGCTGACCTTTCAGGCTAAGCAGCCCTGGTCCGTGAATATGAATCTCTCCCTGCGGCGAAAGCCGTATATACGCGCCGCCACAACCAATAGTGATGCCGTTTTTCGCCGTAATCTGCAGATGCCCCTGCGTTGACTGCACGGTAATGTCCTTAAGCGAGGTCAGCGATAAGGTGTCAGCGTGGGATTCCAGGGTCATCGGGCCGTTTCCAGAAACCAGCCGCATTCCCTCCTGCTGTGCCAGCATAGAAATCGCTTTTTCGGCGTTGACCGAATGACGTTGTGCTGATGCTATATTGACCTCGCCCAGGCTCTGCAGGTAAAGACCTTTCCCGCTGTGCATGAGCGTGGTTTCAGGCGTAACGGCGGCTATACCATTCGGGGCAGACATCAGCAGCGCAGGGGCTTTAAGCCCCTCAGATCCGTTAACGAACTCTCTCAGTGGATCGGTATCAGGCGAAAAGTTGTGATGAGTCTGCGTGATGCTTCCCCATTCCGTGACCTGGTTGAGCGCCCCTTTCAGGAGGCTGATTGCTGGTGCCATATCCAGCACCTGGCCCTGCGCCTTCGTCTGACCGTCAGCCGAGATAAAGATCCCTTTCTGCGCCCGGATGGCACCCCAGCTGTCCGTCCTGAGTTCAAAGCCCTCACCGCGCTTCTGCTTCTCAGCATCCACTAAATGTCCAAGGTTCAGCTGGCTCTTCCCGCCGTACTCCGTGCTGACCTTGATGTGCTCTTTTCCGCGCTCGTCATCGAGGCGGATTTTGTTGTTCGCCGGGGTACGCAGGACGTTGCGTTTGTAGTTGCGGATGGTGACGTGGTCGCCGTGCGCCGAGTCGTGCAGCACGCCGGCAATGTACGGCCGGTCCGGGTTACCGTCCTCAAAGCCAATCGCCACTTCGGTGCCCGCCAGCAGCGGCAGGTGCAGACCGTAAGTGTCCCCTGCGTATGGGCGGGACTGGCGCACCCACAGGCTCTCGAACCCGGTTTCCCAGTTATCACGGTCAAACAGCATGTTGACGCGATAGCGACCGTCTTTATCGATATGCCCGTAGGTGTCATTTTCGGTGGTGCTGGTAACGCGGGCCGGTAAGGTGCCAGCCATCACCGGGCGTGAGCCAGGTTCCGGGCGGAAACCAAAATCGGTGCTGTCCGGAATGCCGTCAAAATCAACCGCAAAGTCCTTATCACGGCGGGCATATGTGTGCATCGCCGTGATGACCACGCCCTGCGCAAACACGTCGGCCACTTCATACCCGCCGGTGACTTTCAGTACCTGACCCGGCGAGAGGGTCGGACAGCTGGTGATGCCCTGCGCCCGGGTCTGACCATTCAGGTAGCGTTCGTGACGAAGGCGGGCATAAAAGGCCCCGGACTCCGGGGCCGGATTGCGGTCATAGATGCTGCCCGGCGTCAGGTAGTTATCCGCCCAGTGATAGGCATCACCGTACGTGGTGACATCCCCGCGGGTCGCATCCACCAGGGTGTTCATGTCCTGCGTGGCCTGACGGTAGTTGTAGTCCCGGGTGCTGACCTGCTTCTGCACCACGTTGTGATGGCATTCCATTCCCCAGACTGAATCCACGCCTTTTGAATGCTGGCCCGATGGCGGTACCGACGGCAGCGTCAGACCTTTTTCATACCCCTGCTGGCTGTCGTAAAACTCCACCACGTCAATGTTGAGGCGCGTGTCGGTGGTGAAGCGAAACCAGATACCGACCTCACCCAGCAGGCGGGTGATAAAGTGCAGATCGTCCTCACCGTACTGCATCACCTGTTCACGGCGCGGGTATTCTTTTGACAGCGAGAACAGAAAATCCTGACCGCGCATACCGTGGCGCTCGCGCAGGATTTTTTCCACGATTTGCGGAACCGACATGTCCTGGTAAATGGCGTTCTGGTGCGAGCGATCGAGCAGCGCCAGACGTGGCCGGAGCGTCAGGGCGTAGCGGGTTTCATCTTTTGACGTGCTGAGGCGTTCAAAACCGGTCACCACGCCCTGAAGGGTGCGCACGGCCTGCTGCACTTTAATGCCGTAACCCTGTTCTACCGGGGCCTGCAGCGTCAGCGAACCGGGCTTCATCAGCATCGCCTCTCTGGCGATAGCGTGGTCAATGCTGGTGAATTCAATACGATAGCGGAACGGCGTGCTCAGGGCTTCATCGCCTTCAAACGCCAGCACGTCGAGCGCGGACTCACAGCCTTTCACCGCCAGCAGGTGGTGGCTATGACTGTATCTTAATGGAGGATTATTACTCATGCGTCCACTCCCTGTTTCACATCAAATTCCAGCCCGATCCCCTCTTCCTCACTCCAGCTAAAGCGTAATGACTGTGGTTTCAGTTTCGCGGCCATGTGGGTCAGCAGTTGCTGACTCAGCACCGGCAGAATCTGCTGGTTGAGCAGGCTGTCGACATTGCGCGCGCCGGTGTCCGGCAGCAGGCAGGCGGCGGTCAGCGCGTCATACAGGCTCTCATCAATATGCGTGCTCAGGCCGTAGTGTCGATGCAGGCGCTTGCTGACCTGTGAGAGTTTCATTTCCACGATGGTACGCATGGCTGCTTCCGAGAGGGGGCGGTAAATCACGGTCTGGAAGCGGGCCAGCAGCGCCGGCTGGAAGTGATCGCGCAGTATCGGACGCAGCAGCTCGTGAAGATCGCCTTCGCTGGCCTCCGGCTGTTCGTCAAGCAGCTGCATCAGGTGGTCGCTGCCGAGATTCGAGGTCATCAGAATGACGGTGTTGCGGAAGTCGATTTCACGTCCTTCGCCGTCGCGCATAAAGCCGCGGTCAAAGACCTGATAGAACAGGTTCATCACGTCGCGGTGGGCTTTTTCGACTTCATCGAGCAAAACCACACTATACGGGCGCTTGCGCACGGCTTCGGTCAGGATCCCTCCCTGGCCATAACCGACGTAACCCGGAGGGGAGCCCTTCAGCTGGGAAACCGTATGCGGCTCCTGGTATTCTGAGAGGTTAATCGTAATGAGTGACTTCTCACCGCCGTACATGACATCGGCCAGCGCAAGCGCGGTTTCGGTTTTCCCCACCCCGCTCGGTCCCACCAGCAGAAACACGCCCTGCGGACCATTCTCGGAGGTGAGACCCGTTTTTGCCGCACGCAGACGCTGGGCGATGGCCTCGAGCGCCACATCCTGCCCGACCACACGTTTACCCATTTCATTTTCGAGGGTCAGCAGTTCGGTCTGCTCATCTTTCATCAGCGATGACAGCGGAACGCCTGTCCAGTCAGCAATCACGTTGGCAACGGTGCGTACATCCACATCCAGGGAGAGCAGCGGATTGCTGTGCTGCATGCCGTTCAGTTCCTGCTGCAGCGCGTGCGTCTCGCTTTGACGGGAGATGTCCTGGCGGCTTTCCAGCAGTTGTTCGGTGAGTTTCAGTTCCTGCCCGTACTGCGTTTCAAGCTCGTCGAGAGCAACGATAAGAGCGTTCTCTTCCTGCTCAATGACGGTCAGGCGTTCACCATGGCTCTGATTGCCGACAGCAATATCTTCCAGCAGCGCCTGCTTCTCCATTTCCAGAGAGGTAATCTGCGAGCGAATGCAGGTCAGCTGTTCCGGCACCGTGTCGAGGCTCATGCGGACGCGCGCTGCGGCGGTGTCGAGCAGGTCAACCGCCTTGTCCGGCAGCTGGCGGCCCGTCAGATAGCGGCGGGAAAGCGTAACAGCAGCGCGCACCGCATCGTCGGTAATGTGCACGTGATGGTGCTCGGCGTAGCGGGATTTCAAACCACGGAGCATCAGGCAGGCGGTGTCATCGTCAGGCTCATCGACTTTTACCATCTGGAAACGACGCTCCAGGGCCGCGTCGCGTTCGAAGTACTGCTTGTGCTCGCTCCAGGTAGTGGCCGCAATGGTACGCAGTTCACCACGCGCCAGCGCCGGTTTCAGAAGGTTCGCTGCATCGGCGCCCCCCGCCTGGTTGCCCGCGCCGATGATGGTATGCGCTTCATCAATAAATAGCAGGACCGGGGACGGGGATTGCTGCACCGCATCGATAACGTTTTTCAGCCGCTGTTCGAACTCGCCTTTCACGCCTGCACCGGCCTGCAGCAGGCCCAGGTCAAGGGTACGCAGAGTGACCGTTTTCAGTGATTCAGGCACATTACCCTCGGCAATACGCAATGCCAGACCTTCAACCAGTGCGGTTTTCCCCACGCCCGGCTCGCCGACCAGGATCGGGTTGTTTTTGCGGCGACGGGAGAGGATATCCACCATCTGACGGATTTCTGTGTCACGGCCAAACACCGGATCGATCTTCCCTTCCTTCGCTTTGGCGGTGACATCGAGGGTGAATTTATCCAGCGTGTTCTGCAGCGCAGGACTCAGTTCGCCCTCTTTCATTTCCACACCAGCCGGACGCCCGACAAACTCCACCTCACCACCGTGGTTCTGTGCCAGCTCGGCTTCGCGCTGCATTTCCGGACGTTCATCCGATTGCGCATCCAGCAACGGTCGCAGGCGCTCCAGCTGGCTCTGAGCAAGCGTTAACAACGGCCAAAGGCCGTCACAACGTGCCAGTTTTGGTTTTTCCACCAGGGCCATCAGCAGATGGATGCTGCGAATGTGCTCTTCGCCATTGAGTGAGGCAAGTAGCCAGGCTTGCTGCATCAGAGTCTGGATGTCATCAGAGAGCTGGGGCCGATGGCGCACGGAGCGAGGTTGTCTGTCGAGCCAGCCAAGCAAATCCTGCCAGATGCTATCCATATCCCATTCATAGCGACGCGCCAGCACCGTCAGGTCACCCTCCCCCTGCTCCAGCAGCTTCAGCAGCCAGTGCTCCGGCAGAATTTCGGCATGGGCACGGGTCTGACAGAGCGAAGCTGCGCCTTCCATCGCTCGGGCACAGTAAGGGTTCAGACGACGTAACAGGATGGCTGGATTTTCCATGAGATTCTCTCTTTGTCGGTTCCTGGACACGCTACCGCCCCTCGCTGTTCACCAAAGCGCATAAGGTCAGGCAGGCAGATTGTTTTTTCTTTGCTGAGTGCCCGCATCTCAGGCACTCAGCAAAAAACTGCGGACAGGAAAACCTGCCCGCATCAGGATTACGCCGTGGCGCGTTCGTTCCAGGAATCGGAATGAATGATGTTGCCGTCTTTGTAGGTCCAGGTGATTTTTTCGTAACGCAGTTCAACGCGTTCAAGGTGGTTGTGCTTCTCTTTAGAAGGATCCTTGATGTCATACATTTCAGGATTCACCTTCACTACCTTCACGTTTTCCAGTTTGGTGTTGAAGTACTCCACTTCCTGGCCCGCGTCGTTGATTTTGTACCACTTGAACTCAGCGGATTTCAGGGTCTGACCGGTGGTCACCGCCTTGTACAGGTACGGGCTGGAGGAATCGATTTCCTTCGTGAACAGGAACGGCGTGTGGATGCGGGTGCCAGTCAGCTTGCCGGTGTTGTTGTCGGTCGGGATGTACAGGTTATGCTCCT
This sequence comes from Enterobacter sp. 5-4, assembly GCF_000612205.1. NCBI lineage: Bacteria > Pseudomonadati > Pseudomonadota > Gammaproteobacteria > Enterobacterales > Enterobacteriaceae > Enterobacter > Enterobacter sp. 5-4. The sequence continues at coordinate 75,952 of NZ_JFHW01000024.1, forward strand.
GTGCAACCACTTCGATGCTGCCTTCACGATCCTGAACGTCAACAGACCCTTTGATGTCCGCGCCGCCGTCGTCCTTCAGCCAAAGATAAACAGGAATTGCCATGTTAATTACTCCGTTTTATTTTCTGAGACGCCATCATCCTGCGATGGCGCCGGGTGTTTGCCGGGTATCTGACAGGCATTCGCCTGCGGTACCAGACTGATTTCGACACGGCGGTTGAGCGCACGCCCTTCCAGGGTGTCGTTGGTTGCGACAGGACGGCTTTCGCCATAGCCCTGCACCGCAAAACAGCTTTCGGGCACGTCGCCCGTGTCCCGCATCCAGTTGCGTACCGCTTCGGCGCGTTTCAGAGACAGCGTCTGGTTAAGTTGCGGATTGCCGGTGTTATCGGTATGCCCAGACACGACAATCAGCCAGCCCGGTTTCGCTTTGATGCCAACCAGTGAATTCACCAGCATCCTGGTGGAACCCGCTTTCAGCACGGACTTGCCGGAATCGAACAGCGACATGCTGTCGAGCCTCACTATTTTCGGTGCTGGTTTTGGGGTTGGCTGCGGTTTAGGAGGCGGCGGCATATACGAGCGGATCGCTTCCAGAAGGGGCATCCGCAGACGTTCCCCCTGATAAAGCCCCAGACCCAATCGGGCCGGTACGCCGTTACGTGCATAGTCATCCAGCAGCGCTGCATTCTCACGAAGGACCTCAACGGCGCCAGCTTTCGGGCCGTAGTCATCCATGGAGAGGCTGTCATAACGTGCTATATCGAAGCTCACGCGATGCAGCAACTGGCGATTGTTCCAGCCACTGCTCAGCAGCGCGGCGATGGCCGCCAGGGTGAAAAGACCAAGGGCACAGCGCCAGGTGCGGGCGCGGGGAGTAAGTCCACTTCCTTCCGGTAACAGCGGCAGGATGAAATCCGGGAAGGGTGATATCACCGTGCTGTCCGTCCCTACCGGTTGCCAGCCGGCTACCTGCTGCATGGCAGTATGACGCGATAACCATGCCGTCCAGGCAGAGGACGCAAGGCTTCCGGCAAGAATCGGTCCCATTCCCCACAGCAGCGCTGCAGGTGCAATGACCGGAACATCAGGATTCTCATCGATGAATACCGCCTGGACATGCTGATGGAACCAGCTCATCAGGCTGTTCATCAGCACCTGCTGCTGCATCACAGGCGCACCGCCAGTGGTGACCCACGCGGCGATCGAACAAGGCGCATTCGACTCACGCCAGACAGTCCACCCTTCACCCGGAATAGCGGCCTGCCAGAGCATGTCATCCGTCATCGCGCTGCCAATCTGACCATTCAGAATGAGTGGCACAGACTGTCCCGTTTCTTTACGCAACTGGCTGATTTGCCAGCGCAGAGCCAGCAGACGACTTGTCAGGGCTTCGCTGTCGACATGTTTCTGCGGGCAGACACTGACCATCACCGACAGCTGACGCCCCCAGTCCGGGCGCTGCCACAGAATCTGACGGGCAACCTGCTCCAGATCCTGATGGTCCTCAACGCGGATCCAGCATCCCTGCGTGACGATCAGTACTGGTGACTGCTGCGGCCAGGTCAAAGGCATATCGCCACAAACCAGCACCACAGGTTGACGGTAAGTAGTTTCAGGAAGGTCATCCAGACGCAGGTTGACGTCATGCTCCGCACGAGGTCTGGCGATATACCAGAACGCGACGATAACCCCGATCATCGCCAGCAGAATGAGCACTGAAGCCAGCCGGGATAACGGCAGAAAAGCCAGGCAGACCACAGCACTCAGCAGGGCAGCCCACAGCGCAAGCCCGCGCTGTTGTACAGGACTCATTTTACGACTCCCGGCAACAGGGTCAGCAGCATCTGATCGAGCCAGCGATCCAGTCCCCACCAGAGTGCGGCAAGAACAATCACGCTCAGGCCGATACGCGCGGGCCATGACGCCAGCCAGCCTCCCGCTCCCCGTCCGCTGCGGCTCTCTGCCAGAACGGGATGGGTCTGCGGGTAGCTGAACGGTGTAACGCGCTCGTTGAGTGCGCTGACCAGTTTCTGGCGTTCCGGATCGTTTAGCGCACGAAAGTTTCCCAGGAATCCGAGCATCATTACCCGCTGGAAGCAGGTCAGTACGGCATTATCTGGAGCAGGTTCACGCAGCACATCGCGCATCCTGTCACATAAAGTGTCACCCGCGTCCATTGTGCCGAGGAAGTGTCCCTGCAGAGGAATGTCATACCACTGCACACAGGCATCATCCTCTACACCGCGCCCTTTGACCGCCTCATCAAGCAATGCACATTGTGCAGTGAGGATATGCTTACAGCTGGCTTCATCGAGTTCGCTCGCTTTCAGTTCACGCTGAACGCGTTCCACATCAGCGATACAGCGTTCCCACAAGATCCGACCTTCGCCTTCCTGAAACTGCGGGCCATAGCGAAGGCTGATGACCTGAAGCCAGGTATCCTGCAGCAGTGCGTCAATATCAACAGACACGACAGCGCCGTGTTTACGTTCACTCATGTTCTCAATACCGCAAAGAGTTCAAGTTCAGGCTCGCCGAGCATGCCCGGGACGTAAAACATACATGTCCCACTCTGGAGCATTTCAGTCGCCAGAGGATGGGAGAGATCGAGACTGAAATACTGATTTTCCAGACGCAGTGGAATGGCGGCTGGCACATGGCGCAGCGGCGTCAGCGGCACGCCCACGCGGGAAGAGTTGACGATCCCCCGCACATGGTCAGGGCTGCCCACCTTACACTGGCGCGGAAACTGCTCCTGCAGTTGCGCCACCGGAATCGGTGAGCGCACAGAAAGATAGTAATCAGCCCCTTCGCGCAGACGCGGGTCATGCAGGCGAGCCTGCCAGAAGTGCAGCCGTGGGTCATAGTCGAGTGCCAGGGCCACCACGCGTGACGGCAGGCTGGCTTCAAGCAGATCGCCAAGCAAATCAAACAGCGGTGGAAATACCGCATTGAGTTGCTCGTGATGCCAGGCCGGTATGGCGCTCACCTGATGTTCCAGGGAAAAGGTCAGCAGGCTCCCCGCAAGGCGAGAAAGTTCCGGATACAGACGTTCCGGTGGGCTTTGAAGATTACGCTGGAACTGACCCAGCACGGGCTCGGCACTGTTCAGCGCGTTGAGCAGCCAGAACAGTGATACATCTGCCACGGCGAAATCAGCCATGCGCTCATTGCTTTCACGCCGCATTGCCATCAGACGGCACAGTCGCGCCCGCAGTTGTGTCAGTAGTTGTTCCAGTTGGGTAACCAGCCAACGGCTGCCCTGGAGGGTCAACAGCGGAGGAAGAAATGTTTCATCCAATAGCCATGTACCCTGCGAGTCTTGCTGCAGGCGGGTGACCGGACAAGTCAGATAATCGCTGTTGTTCTGATGGGCAAAACGCAGCGTCAGTTCAGGCTGCATCACGGCAATCTGACGAGTGTCTTCCCCAAAGGTATTGCGTACATCCCGCCAGCGCTGACGATATCGCACCGGACGCTCGGCCACCTCATCGGGTTTCAGGCAGTTGCCGCCGTTCGCCCGCAGTAGCGGGAGCGCCAGCACCACCGTCACCTCCTGCGATTCGCTTTCAAGCGACAGTACCGGAGGCAGCGAATCAGCATTGTCTGTATCAATCAGCGTACCGTCCTGAAAACGGACATGCAGATGACGGGCCTGAAGACGACCAAGCCTGAGCGCTTCCGGCTCGAAGGTAGCATTTATGACCCCCCACGGGCAGGAGAGGCCCAGCCGGGCAATACACTCGGCAGACCAGGCCGCATACGCGACCTGTTGCTGAAAATGCTGGGGAGCGACCATAATGCCCCTACCCCATAACGGTTGTTCCGTTTTCATCGGCTTCCTGCCTGTTATTACGATTTCGCTTTCGGCATCTGGGAAACCAGCGACAGGTTGACGTCCATCCCTTCCACCTGGAAGTGCGGAATCGCATACAATTTCACGCGGAAGAAGCCAGGGTTATCTTCAATATCTTCCACCACCACTTTTGCATCACGCAGTGGATGAGACGCCTGCAGTTCGTCGCCCGGATCGGTCATTTCGGTTACCAGAGTGCGGACCCAGGTGTTCAGCTCCAGTTCCAGCAGTCGGCGATCCTTGGTGGTACCGATGTTCTCGCGCTGAATCAGCTTCAGGTAGTGGGCGATACGCGACAGCAGGAAGATGTACGGCAGACGCGCGTTGATGCGGCTGTTGGCGGTCGCATCAGCGGTGTCATACAGCGCCGGTTTCTGGGTGGAGTTCGCCGAGAAGAAGCAGGCGTAGTCGCGGTTTTTGTAGTAGGACAACGGAATAAAGCCCAGATTCGCGAATTCGAATTCACGCGTTTCAGGGATCATCACTTCACTCGGGATTTTTACCTGATTGCCGGTACCCAGGTCATACAGATGGATAGGCAGGTCCTGAACCGCACCGCCGGCCTGCGGGCCACGGATCTGTACACACCAGCCATTATTGATAAAGCTACGCACCATGTTGGACGCGAAGGCAAACGACGCATTCGTCCACAGGTATTTGTCGTGATCCGGACCTTTGACTTCTTCGACATAGTTGAAGCTGCGAACCGGAACGGTATCCGGGCCATATGGCAGGCGTCCCAGTACGCGGGGCATCACCAGACCGATGTAGCGAGCGTCGTCCGTATCGCGGAACGATTTCCACTTGATGTACTCGGCGCGATCAAAATAGTTGCCAATATCTTTAATCGCAGCGACGTCTTCCATTGACTCCTTGAGGAAGAATTTCGGGCCTGCTGAGCCGATAAACGGCATATGTGCAGCTGCGGATACTTTTGAGATGTTGCGCAGCAGAGCGACATCCTGCGCTGAAGCATCGAACTCATAAGCGGAAATCAGCGCCGCAATCGGCTCGCCGCCAGGGGTATCATATTCATCAATATAGGCGTGTTTATACAGGCCACTCTGGATGATTTCCGGGCTGTCTTCAAAGTCCTGGCGCAGCTCTTCTTTAGACATGCTCAGAAGCTCAATTTTCACGTTCTGGCGAAAATCCGTTTTATCAACCAGCGACTTCACGCCGCGCCACAGGCTCTCAACCGCCTGAAACTCTTCATGGTGCATAACGGCGTCGAGCTGGCGGCTTATCTGGTAATCGAGCTCAGCGATGTGATGATCGATCAGGCTTTTATCCAGTTTTTCGACTTTCGAGCCTGCCTTGGTCAGGCATTCCAGAAAGACCTGCATACCTGCTGTCAGACGCTCGTCAGCGGTCGCATCGGACATCGCCTGTGCATCTTGCCAGATGTCCAGCGCACTCAGCTCGGAGACAGGATTCAGATTGATTTTCTCAAACAGTGAGGCGTATACACCACCCACAGCAGGACGTTCCAGCACCACGCTTTCCCCGCCAGCAATATTATTTTGTACAGACATGAGCATTCCTTGATTAATCCGTTAAAACAGCATGATGGTTAAGGTTGTTTTGAAGCCAGTGCGGACAGTTCATTTCGCAACTCAGCACTAAGCGACTGGTCAACAACGATTTTTTCCAGCTCTTTTCGGAAAGTCTGGTTATCCAACAGGTTAGCTTTGAGATCGCGAAGCAAGTTGCGCATCGCCAGCATCGCCTTCAGCTGCGGAATTTGGGCAGCCACCTGCTCTGGCGTGAAATCTTTCATGCTCTGGAAAGTCAGCTGAATGTTGTCTTCACCACCATCGTCAGACAGTGTATTTTTTACGGCCAGGTTAACTTTTGGGGAATATTCGGAAAGAACGCTATCAAAATTATTTTTGGTGATGTTAATCTTTTCACGCTCAGATATTGTCGCAGATTCCTGCCCGTTGCTGAAATCACCCGTAACAAGCAATTTCAAGGGTAATTCCATTTTCTTGCTTGCTCCGCCAGTATGCAGGTCAAGCTTCAGGTTAATACGTGCCTTAGGCACCTCGTTCTGAAAACTGTCAGCCATCTAATCATCCCTCTTTGTTTTGCTATGCCAACTTCACGGTATCGTTCTTGATGCGCAATAATAGAATAATGATCGGAACAAAATCAAATACACAGATCATTTATCCGATACAAGAATTTTCTTAAGAATTTTCCACTAAGACATTATCGCAAATTGCTCAATCAACTCAGAAAAAGAAACTACTCTTTTCTCACAAATCGAATATTTGTATCGCCGAAGGGATTGCAGCCAGAGAGATATTAATAAAAACATCTTATTTTGATTTGCATCACGGCACTATGTCAAAAAACAAGAAAGAACTGCAATATTTTATTGCAGTACGATTAAAAGAAGAGAAAAGTGGGTGATAAAAGACGACTATTCCATTGAGGATATGAATAATAAATAAGATTTTTCACAAAGAAAATTCTTATTTATTAGGCAAGGAAGAAATAAACGAGAAATAATTAATTTGCCGTAACTCAACAATGCCATTCTTTTTCGTTACGTCTTCCATCCGATCGCCAGGGCTTCTGCTCTCCGCTCAGTCAGGAAAAACGCTTTCAATGCGACTTTCTATAAAATCTGTAAAATCAAGCACCTCCTTAACTGCCGCTTTTTTAATCAAAAACGAGTAATAGCACATATCGTATAACGGTGCTACATTACGCCGCCCGCCCAAATCAGCAGTGGCCAGGCAACGCCGTAAAGTTCGGTAAAGCCTGCAACCATCACCTTGAAGAACGGTCTTATCGGCACGTCGTATCGCAAACTCTGCGCTACCTTTACAGGCTTCACATAGGTTTTACTATTTTGTCTCAATCCAAATTTCAACGCGCGTTTTTACACCCGCGTTACTGGTTTACATGGTTTGGTCTTGGCGTTCTCTGGCTGCTGGTTCAACTTCCGTACCCTGTCCTGCGTTTGCTGGGGTCGAAACTGGGCAGCGCTTCCCGCTTCTTCCTGAAACGCCGCGAATCCATCGCGCGTAAAAATATTGAGCTTTGCTTTCCGCATTACAATGCCGAAGAGCGCGAGAAACTCATTGCTGAAAACTTCAAGTCTATCGGCATGGCACTGCTTGAAACCGGCATGGCCTGGTTCTGGCCGGATGAGCGCGTCCGCAAGTGGTTTGACGTGGAAGGGCTGGATAACCTTAAACGCGCGCAGATGCAAAAACGCGGCGTGATGGTCGTCGGCGTTCACTTTATGTCGCTGGAACTGGGTGGCCGCGTGATGGGTCTGTGCCAGCCAATGATGGCGACCTATCGACCACACAACAGTCCGCTGATGGAGTGGGTACAAACGCGTGGCCGCATGCGTTCGAATAAGGCGATGATCAGCCGTAATAACCTGCGCGGTATGGTCGGGGCTCTGAAGAAAGGTGAAGCCGTCTGGTTTGCCCCCGATCAGGATTATGGACGTAAAGGCAGCAGCTTTGCGCCTTTCTTTGCGGTTAAAGATGTTGCGACGACCAACGGCACCTTTGTCATTTCTCGTTTGTCGGGCGCTTCCATGCTGACCGTGACGATGGTGAGAAAAGCAGATAAATCAGGCTATCGTCTGCACATCTCTCCTGAGATGGCTAACTATCCTGAAAACGAGTGCGAAGCCGCGGCGTTTATCAATAAAGTCATCGAAACTGAAATCATGCGTGCGCCAGAGCAGTATCTGTGGATGCATCGTCGTTTCAAAACCCGCCCTATTGGCGAAGCCTCGCTCTATATTTAAGCTCTTCAGAAAGGTTAGTTTCGCTAAGAAACTAACCTTTTCAATCACCTGTCATCCGTTAAGAAACCGTTTTTCATTGCGTCGCCCAAAGTGAATTTATTGCGATGCGAAATCAAACTGTCGCCGTTCCACGACACTCGTAAGTGACGGAAATTATTTAAAAAAATCCCTCTTGTCACCCCTCATTTTTAGGCGTACATTAGCGCCGTCTGGCAACAGGAAAGCACAGAATTCTGAGCTGGAGTCAGCGGCGAAACGGGAAAATTCTCATTTCCGCTTTGACCGGATTTCAGTTCTCTATAATCAGGTGGACTCTGTTTTTAAATGCGTACCACAAGATACGCGGAGCGATGAAACGTGAAATATTTCTTTATGGGCATTTCGGTGATTGTTTTAGTCTGGGCCGGAACCTTTGCCCTGATGATCTAGTGAAGAACATGCAGTCAAAAAAACAGGAGCCATTGGCTCCTGTTTTTTTATGTCATGATGACGCGGGATTTTCAGCCACGCTCTTCGAGGAGAGAAGCCCGTCGGCCCGGAACATACTCTTGATGCCCCTCACCGCCTGACGAATGCGGTCGCTGTTTTCAATCAGGGCAAATCGCACATGGGTGTCGCCATAATCACCAAAGCCAATGCCCGGTGATACGCACACCTTCGCATCCTGGAGCAGCTTTTTGGCAAACTCCAGCGATCCCATCGCCGCGTACGGTTCCGGAATTTTCGCCCAGACGTACATGGACGCCTTCGGCATTTCCACCATCCAGCCGGCTTCATGCAAGCCTTTTACCAGCACGTCACGGCGGCGCTTATACTGAGCGGCAATCTCGTGGACGCACTGCTGGTCGCCCTCAAGAGCAGCGATAGCCGCAACCTGCAGCGGCGTGAAGGTGCCGTAGTCGTGATAACTCTTAATTCGCGCCAGTGCACTCACCAGCGTTTTGTTACCCACCATAAAGCCAATACGCCAGCCCGCCATGTTGTAGCTTTTCGACAGGGTGAAGAACTCTACCGCCACGTCACGCGCGCCCGGGACCTGCATAATAGATGGCGCTTTCCAGCCATCATACACGATGTCGGCATAGGCTAAATCGTGAACCACCAGCACGTCATAACGCTTCGCCAGCGCGACCACTTTCTCGAAGAAATCGAGCTCCACGCACTGGGCCGTTGGGTTCGACGGGAAACCGAGGATCATCATCTTCGGTTTCGGATAGCTTTCGCGAATCGCACGTTCCAGTTCGTTAAAGAAATCGACCCCTTCCACCAGCGGAACCGAACGGACCTGCGCCCCGGCAATCACCGCACCGTAGATGTGGATTGGGTAGCTGGGATTCGGTACCAGCACCGTATCGCCATGATCCAGCGTAGCCAGCATCAGGTGTGCCAGCCCCTCTTTCGAGCCGATGGTCACAATCGCTTCACTTTCCGGATCGATATCAACCTGATAGCGATCCTGATACCAGCGCGAGATCGCGCGACGTAATCTGGGAATACCGCGGGAGGTCGAGTAGCCGTGCGTATCCGGACGCTGGGCAACCGTGCAGAGTTTTTCAACGATATGCGGTGGTGTTGGGCCGTCAGGGTTACCCATGCTGAAATCAATAATATCTTCGCCGCGCCGACGCGCAGCCATCTTCAGTTCAGCGGTGATATTGAAAACATAAGGGGGGAGACGATCGATACGCGTAAAACGGCGTTCAGGACTGAATTCAGCCATAGATTCCTCAGATTAACGTTAGCGCCCGGACCGTCCGAGCGACGCTGCCACCGATGTGGCGTGCTTAGAAAATAACCTGAAAAAAATCACGCTGTCGAGAGGGAAGTGAAAAAAAAGCGATCGCCTGAAAACCGGAACCCGGCTGTGCCGAAAAGCGGAAGCCCCTGTTTCAGGGTTGGCTTTCTGATAGCTGTTATTTAACAAGATGATATCAAAACGGTTACCTGACGATACGCAGGCTATAAAAAATCAGGACGTGTCCGTTACTGACAGACAATCCCCTTTAGAAATTATGGTTTTTCCTCATTTGATAAACCTGACGGATAGCTGGTCAACACGCCCCAGGTTTTTTATCATGGTTCTTTCCCGTTTTCCCAGGTCTACTCGTGCACGAAATATTCACTATGCTGCTGGCGGTTTTTGACCGTGCGGCATTAATGCTGATTTGCCTGTTTTTCCTCATTCGCATTCGCCTGTTTCGCGAGCTATTGCACAAATCCGCACACTCGCCAAAAGAGCTGCTGGCCGTTACCGCCATCTTTTCGCTGTTCGCCCTGTTCAGCACCTGGTCTGGCGTGCCGGTAGAGGGTTCGCTGGTTAACGTGCGCATTATCGCCGTGATGTCCGGCGGAATTTTGTTTGGCCCGTGGGTGGGTGTCATCACCGGCGTGATTGCCGGAACCCATCGCTACCTGATTGACATCGGAGGCGTCACGGCGGTGCCCTGCTTTATCACCAGCATTATTGCCGGGGTGCTCTCCGGCTGGATCAGCCGCAAAATCCCGAAAAAACAGCGCTGGCGCGCCGGGATCGTGGCGGGCATGGTGTGCGAAACGCTGACCATGATCCTGGTCGTCGTCTGGGCCCCGACCACCGAACTTGGGCTGGATATCGTCTCGAAAATCGGTATTCCGATGATCCTGGGCAGCGTGTGCATCGGCTTTATCGTGCTGCTGGTGCAAAGCGTTGAAGGGGAAAAAGAGGCCAGCGCCGCCCGTCAGGCCAAGCTGGCGCTGGATATCGCCAACAAAACGCTGCCTCTCTTCCGCCACGTTAACGCGGAGTCGTTGCGTCAGGTCTGCGAAATCATTCGCCATGACATCCACGCTGACGCTGTCGCCATCACCAATATTGACCACGTGCTGGCCTACGTTGGCGTCGGGGAGCACAACTATCGCGATAATGATGACACCATCAGCCCAACCACCCGACAGGCCATTAACTACGGTAAAATCATTATTAAAAACAATGATGAAGCCCACCGAACGCCGGAAATCCACTCCATGCTGGTGATTCCGCTGTGGGAGAAAGGCGTCGTGACGGGCACGCTGAAAATTTATTACTGCCACGCGCATCAGATCACCTCCACGCTGCAGGAGATGGCCATCGGCCTGTCGCAGATTATCTCCACCCAGCTGGAAGTATCCCGGGCGGAACAACTGCGTGAGATGGCAAATAAGGCAGAGCTGCGCGCGCTGCAGAGCAAAATCAATCCCCATTTCCTGTTTAACGCGCTGAACGCGATCTCCTCGTCCATTCGTCTTAATCCGGACACCGCGCGCCAGCTGATTTTTAACCTGTCGCGCTATCTGCGCTACAACATCGAGCTGAAAGATGACGAGCAGATCGACATCAAAAAAGAGCTGTATCAGATTAAAGACTACATCGCGATTGAGCAGGCGCGCTTTGGTGACAAGCTCACGGTCATTTACGATATTGATGAAGAGGTCAACTGCGTGATCCCAAGCCTGCTTATCCAGCCGCTGGTCGAAAACGCGATTGTTCACGGCATTCAGCCGTGTAAAGGCAAAGGCGTCGTCACCATCAGCGTCACCGAAAGCGGCAACCGCGTACGTATTGCCGTGCGCGATACCGGCCACGGAATTGATCCTAAAGTCATTGAGCGGGTGGAGTCTAACGAGATGCCCGGAAATAAAATCGGCCTGCTGAACGTGCACCACCGGGTCAAGCTGCTTTACGGCGACGGGCTGAATATTCAGCGTCTTGAACCGGGCACCGAAATTGCGTTTTACGTCCCGAACGAGCGCTCTCCCGTTCATTCGGCAACATCACTGTTGCCCCAGGTGGAGTAACCCATGAAAGTCATCATCGTAGAAGATGAAATTCTGGCTCAACAGGAGCTAACCTGGCTTATCAACACCCACAGCCAGATGGAAATTGTGGGTACCTTTGATGACGGTCTGGACGTGCTGAAGTTTCTGCAGCATAACCGGGTCGATGCCATCTTCCTGGACATCAATATTCCGTCGCTGGATGGCGTATTGCTGGCGCAAAACATCAATCAGTTTGCCCATAAGCCGTTTATTGTGTTCGTGACCGCCTGGAAAGAGCACGCCGTAGAGGCCTTCGAGCTGGAGGCATTTGACTATATCCTTAAGCCTTACCAGGAGTCGCGGATTGTCAGCATGCTGCAAAAGCTGGAGGCCGCGTGGCAGCAGCAGACCGCCCCTGCAAACGCCAGCCCAACGGTACGGGAAAACGACACCATTAATCTGGTCAAAGATGAGCGCATCATCGTGACGCCGGTCAATGATATCTACTATGCCGAAGCCCATGAAAAGATGACGTTTGTCTATACGCGGCGGGAATCTTACGTGATGGCGATGAACATCACCGAGTTTTGCAGCAAGCTGCCTGCGTCGCACTTTTTCCGCTGCCACCGCTCGTTCTGCGTCAATTTAAACAAGATCCGCGAGATCGAACCGTGGTTTAACAACACCTATATTTTGCGTCTGAAGGATCTGGATTTTCAGGTGCCGGTGAGCCGCAGCAAGGTGAAAGAATTCCGCCAGCTCATGCACTTGTAACGAAAAAGCCCTCTCCTGCGGGAGAGGGCTATGCGTCAGAGGATTTGACCGAGAACCTGACGCAGGTGGGCACCCGACCCCAGCAGGCCTGGATTATCATGCACGATCAGATAAACCGGAATGTCCTGCACGTAGCTTCTGAAGCGCCCTTTATCCTCAAACCCGCCGCGGAAGCCGGAGGCTTTAAAGAACTCCAGGAAGCGCGGCACAATGCCGCCCGCGATATAAACGCCTCCGAAGGTACCCAGCGTCAGCGCCAGATTGCCGCCGAAGCGCCCCATGATCACGCAGAACAGCGACAGGGCACGACGGCAGTCAATGCAGCTGTCCGCCAGCGCGCGTTCGGTGACGTCTTTCGGCTGCAGATTTTCCGGCAGACGACCGTCCGATTTCACAATCGCCCGGTACAGGTTCACCAGCCCCGGTCCTGAAAGGACGCGCTCGGCGGAGACGTGGCCGATCTCCGCGCGTAACTCTTCGAGGATAATGCCCTCTTCTTCGCTGTTTGGCGCAAAGTCCACGTGGCCGCCTTCACCCGGCAGGCTCACCCAGCGCTGAGCGACATGCACCAGATGTGAAACGCCCAGCCCGGTACCGGCCCCGTAAACCGCAATCGGCTTACCTTCGACCGGTTCAGCGCCGCCAAACTGGATCAGATGCTCAGGCTTCAGCATCGGGATCGCCATGGACACCGCGGTAAAGTCATTGATGATTTCAAGATGCGCAAAGCCGAGGTTTTTTTTCATCTCGGCGATGGAGAATGCCCAGGTATGGTTGGTCATGGCGACCCAGTCGCCGGTTATCGGGCAGGCAATGGCGATGCAGCCATCTTCGACGCTTATCTGATGCTCCTCCAGATAGACGCGGACAACGGCCTCAAGGCTTGGATAATCGAGACCGGAATAGGTTTTCGCCCGGGAAATTTCACCGCTATTTACATCGCATAATGCAAGGCGCGCATTCGTGCCGCCCACATCGCCTACCAAAGCATACTTTGTCATTCTTCTACTGCTCCGCTAAAGTCAGAATAAATCTTTGGGACACTGTAAATTCAAGGCGTGATAACAACAACGACCGGAAGGTGAATGCCCATGGATTATCGATCTTCGTCACAGAATAACTTTACCGTTTCAGCACCTTTTGCACTATTGCCATAAGGCTTAATGTGCAAAGTAACGTAATACCGTTTTGTACAAGGAAATCATCATGCTTCACCCGCGAGCCAGAACCATGCTGTTGCTGGCAATTCCGGCGCTCATCATAGGCGTGGTTTCAAGTCTGGTCCTTATTGTCGTGATGAAAGTCGCGTCGGTGCTGCAAACACTATTATGGAACGCGCTTCCTGCAGGGCTGGGCGTCACCGCTGACTCTCCTGCGTGGATCGTTGGGATGCTGACGTTAACCGGTATTGCGGTGGGCCTGGTGATCCGTTTCAGTCCCGGCCATGCCGGCCCCGATCCGGCACTGGAACCGTTGATCGGTGCCCCGGTGGCCCCCTCGGCGTTGCCAGGGCTAATCATTGCGCTGATTATCGGTCTGGCTGGAGGCGTTAGTCTGGGACCTGAGCATCCGATTATGGCCGTGAACATTGGCCTGGCGGTTTTTCTTGGTTCACGCATTTTGCCCCGCGTTGGCGCGCTGGACTGGACCATTCTCGCCTCCGCAGGCACCATCGGGGCGCTCTTCGGCACGCCCGTTGCGGCGGCACTGATCTTTTCTCAGACGCTCAGCAGTAACAACGATGTCCCACTCTGGGACAAGCTCTTTGCCCCACTGATGGCCGCAGCCGCCGGAGCGTTGACGACCAGCCTGTTTTTCCATCCCCATTTTTCACTCTCTCTCCCCCACTACGGCCAGATGCAAATCGCCGATATTTTCAGCGGTGCCATCGTCGCCGCCATCGCCATTGCGCTGGGCATGGTGGCAGTATGGTGTCTTCCACGCCTGCACCGGCTGATGCACAGACTCAAACACCCGGTGCTGATTCTGGGGGCTGGCGGTTTGATTCTGGGTATTTTAGGTACGATCGGCGGGCCGGTGACGCTGTTTAAAGGACTGGACGAGATGCAGCAGCTGGCCTTCAGCCAGGTGTTTAGCGTCTCCGACTATCTGCTGTTTGCCGTGATCAAGCTGGCAGCGCTGGTGGTGGCGGCCGCCTGCGGTTTCCGTGGTGGACGCATCTTCCCGGCGGTCTTTGTCGGCGTCGCGCTGGGGCTGATGCTGCACGAGCATGTCGATGCCGTTCCGGCTGCGATTACCGTTTCCTGCTCGATTCTGGGGCTGGTGCTGGTGGTCACGCGCGATGCCTGGCTGAGCCTCTTCATGGCCGCCGTGGTGGTACCGGATACCACCCTCATCCCGTTACTTTGCATCGTGATGTTGCCCGCCTGGCTCCTGCTGGCGGGCAAACCGATGATGATGGCCTGGCGAAACGACAAATAATCAGGCGCTGTTGCGCGCTTCCAGCGCTTTGGTGATCGCCCCCAGCAGCGGAGGGATATCGGCTTTCGGCAGCATCACCTCAATCAGCGAGAGCCGCTCGTGGTGCGCCACTTTCTCAAGGACGTCCGCCAGCTGCTCCGCTTCACTGACCCGCCAGCACTGGGCCTGAGGATCAAGGCTCAGGGCCTGCGGGATTTGCGTCCAGTTCCATAGCGCAATGTCGTTGTAACGCTGCTCAGGCCCGTGGATCGCTCTTTCCACCGTGTACCCTTCGTTGTTCAGGACCAGAATGATGGGGTGTTGTTTATCCCGCAGCATCGAGCCAAGCTCCTGGATAGTAAGTTGCGCCGCGCCATCCCCCGTCAGGACAATCACGCGCCGGTTCGGGCAGGCCGTTTGCGCGCCAAATGCTGCCGCTAGCGTATAGCCAATCGATCCCCACAACGGCTGGACGATAAAATTCACGTCAGCCGGCAGACGAAGGTCGATCGCGCCGAAGGCCGAGGTGCCCTGATCCGCAAGAATGATGTCTCCCGGACGAATAAACGTCTGCAACGTTTGCCAGAAATTCGCCTGCGTCAGCGAGCCATCCGGCTGCGGGTAGGCCATCGCGCTTTGAGAGGACTGCGCGGGCGTCTCGTGCACGTGCTGTTTGCACAGTTCTACCAGCGTTTCGATTGCCTGAAGCATAGGGATGCCGGTAAACCAGAGATCACCCACGCGTGAGGCATGAGGCTGAACTTCTATCGTTTGTGCCGGGGTGAGCTGATGCGTGAAGCCGGCTGTCAGGGTATCGGTAAATCGCGTGCCGATGCACAGTACGGTATCCGCCCCTTCAATCGCCTCTTTTACCGCACCTGCGCTCGCTGAACCGCTGTAGGTGCCATAAAATCCGGCGTGACGTTCGTCAAAGATCCCTTTTCCCATCAGCATGGTGGCGTGTGCCATCGGCACGTCTTTGACCCATTTTTGTAGCGCATGCTTCAGGCCGTGGCGCAGGACAAGGAAATCGGCCAGCAGCGCAATACGCTTGCTCCTGGCAAGCTTGTTTTCTGCGGCGTCCCGGAACGCTTTCAGGCAGGCACTATCGGCATGTGGATGCCTGAGCGTGAGAGCGTTTACAGGGGGAGTGGCGGCCTTTTTTGCCACATCGGCAGGCAACATCAGATAGCCGGGGCGACGCTCCCGGAGCATTGTCGTTAACACCCGGTCGATTTCATAACAGGCGTTTTGTTCGGTCAGGATCGCCTGTGCAGCAGTGATCGGCTCGCTCATATGATAAAAATGACGAAACTCACCGTCGCCAAGCGTGTGGTGCAGCAGCTCCCCTCTTTGCTGTGATGCCGTACCCGGTGCCCCTACAATATGCAAGACCGGAACGTGCTCGGCGAAGCTGCCCGCAATGCCGTTCATGGCGCTTAACTCTCCTACGCCAAATGTCGTCAGCAGCGCGGCAAAGCCCTTACATCGGGCGTATCCGTCAGCGGCATAAGAAGCGTTTAACTCGTTGGCACAGCCCACCCAGCAGATATCCGGGCTGTCTATCACATGGTCGAGAAACTGCAGGTTATAGTCGCCCGGCACGCCAAACAGATGATCGGCTCCACAATCAGTAAGACGGTCCAGCAGGTAATCGGCGACGCAGTATGGGGTACGCATGAACAGGTATCCTTCTAATGTTGACCTCACCTTGAGTATTAAATAAGCGTGATGGCTGTCCAGAATTGGTGATAAGAAGGGCATGGAAAGAATGCTTTACAAAAAAAGCTGCGCTATGCTGCTTTTTTCACGAAAATGTAAACGCATACACTGATTTTTCACTTCAGCGCCAGAGGTCACGAAAATGGGTTATCAGCCGGACAAAAATCGTTACAGGACAATGGAGTATCGCCGCTGCGGGCGAAGCGGACTCAGGTTGCCTGCCATCTCACTTGGGCTGTGGCATAACTTTGGTGACACCACCCTTATCGAAAACAGCCGTCAACTTTTACAGCGTGCGTTCGATCTGGGCATTACGCATTTCGACCTTGCCAACAACTATGGCCCGCCCCCCGGATCGGCCGAACGTAATTTCGGACGTATTTTGCAGGAGGATTTCCTGCCCTGGCGCGACGAGCTAATCATCTCCACCAAAGCGGGTTATACCATGTGGGAGGGGCCTTACGGCGACTGGGGGTCACGTAAATATCTGCTGGCAAGCCTCGATCAAAGCCTGAAGCGCACGGGGCTGGAGTATGTAGATATCTTCTATCATCACCGGCCAGACCCTCAAACGCCGCTGCAGGAAACCATGAAAGCGCTTGACCATGCGGTGCGTCAGGGGAAGGCTTTGTATGTCGGATTATCCAACTACCCGGCTGTTCTGGCTCGCCAGGCGATTGATATCCTTAATGACCTCGGGACGCCCTGCCTGATCCACCAGCCGAAATACTCCCTCTTTGAACGTGCGCCGGAAGCGGGGCTGCTGGACGTGTTGCAGGAAAAAGGAGTCGGCTGTATTCCCTTCTCGCCGCTGGCCGGCGGGCAACTGACCAATCGCTATCTGAACGGCATCCCCGCAGACTCACGCGCGGCAAGCGGCAGTCAGTTCCTTAAACCCGATCAGCTCACCGAAGAGAAGCTGGAGAAAGTCAGGAAGCTGAATGCCCTGGCAGAAAGTCGCGGCCAGAAGCTGTCCCAGATGGCGCTGGCCTGGGTATTACGCCATGAGGACGTGACGTCGGTGCTGATTGGGGCAAGTAAAGCGGCTCAGATTGATGACGCCGTGGGGATGCTGGCAAACCGCCATTTCTCTGCAGAAGAGTTGGCCCGTATAGACGCGATCCTGAGCAGCTCAATATAACATCACTTTTAGCAAAAAGTGCTCTCACCCAGGAATTCGGAGTTGAGGCGATGATACGGCGCTTTACCAACTCGTAAAATTGCGTTAACAGGCCCAACAAAGGCCCCGATCGTGAAGGAGAAAGAGTATGTTCAGGTCACTGATTCTTGCAGCGGTATTACTGGCTTCGGCGCCGCTGATCGCCACTGCGGGCGAAATCACCCTGTTGCCATCAGTAAAATTACAAATTGGCGATCGTGACGACTACGGCAGATACTGGGACGGTGGCTACTGGCGCGACCGTGATTACTGGCATCGTCACTATGAGTGGCGCGGCGATCGCTGGTGGAAACATGATAACGGCAGACACCGCGGCTGGTATAAAGACAGCGCCTATGAGCGCGGTTACCGTGAAGGCTGGAACGATCGTGACGACCGTCGCGGCGGCTGGGGTCGCGGCAAAGGTCATGGTCACGGCCATCATCACTAATCAAAAAGGAGCCTCCACGGCTCCTTTTTATGTTAAAGACCCAGCGCGGTTCCCACTAACAACCACAGGTTCAGCGCCACGACCACCACCACGATGGCCCACCCGGTTCGTTTCACCAGCGTTGAGTTGACCAGCTCGCCCATCAGAGTTTTGTTGCTGGTAAAGATCAGCAGCGGCACCAGCGCCAGCGCAATACCAAAACTCAGCAGCACCTGGCTCATGACCAGAATTCGCGTTGGGTCGAGTCCCATCAGAATCACCACAAATGACGGCAGCATGGTGACGGAACGACGAACCCACAGCGGAATATGGAACCGGACAAACCCCTGCATCACCACCTGGCCTGCCAGCGTACCCACCACCGTAGAAGAGAGACCAGCAGCCACCAGGCTAAGGCCAAATATCGTGGCGGCAGCATGGCTCAGCAACGGCTCCAGCGTGAGATACGCCTGGTCGAGATCGGCAATACCGGTATGACCGTTAAAGTGGAAAGCTGCGGCTGCAGTAGCCATCATCGCCAGATTGACAAACCCCGCGATGGTCATGGCGATCGCCACGTCCCACTTGGTGGCGGAGTAACGTTCTTTACGCGTCCCACCGTGGAGATGCTGAGTCAGCGAGGAGTGGAGATAGATCACATGCGGCATGATGGTCGCCCCCAGCACCCCGGCGGCCAGGAACACCGCTTCCGAGGTCGGCAGGCTTGGGATCGCCATTCCTTTACCGAGCTGCGCCAGATTCGGCTGTGAGAAGATTAGCTCAACGATATAGGCCGCCGCGACAAACAGCAGCAGACCGCCAATGACCTTCTCCAGCGGCTTTTGACCCCGACGCTGCAGCATCAGGATCAGGAACGTGGCAATCCCGGTGAGGACCGCCCCCTGCAATAGCGACACACCCAGAATCAGCTTAAAGCCGATCGCTGCGCCGATAAATTCAGCAAGGTCAGTGGCCATGGCGATGATTTCAGCCTGAACCCAGTAGAGCCAGACCGCGGGACGCGGATAATGGTCGCGAATTTGCTCCGCCAGGTTTTTGCCCGTCGCAATCCCCAGCTTTGCGGAGAGCATCTGGATCAGCATTGCCATCAGGTTTGCCCAGACGACCACCCAGAGCAGCTTATAACCGAAGCTGGCCCCGGCCTGAATATTGGTCGCAAAGTTACCTGGATCGATATAACCAATGGCAGCGATGAACGCAGGTCCCATTAATGCGAACCGCAACTTGCGCGCTGCTCTGCCACTGCTACCCTCTACGCGACTGTTTGTCATTTCTGCCTCTGAAATATAGCCTTTGCTATGTTTAATGCTATCAAAATGAGAATGATTATCAAGATCATTTATGAAGTTTGCAGTGATTTCTCTGATAGCTTTGAACGATAGACGGGCGGGTAAGTGGGGCGATCTAACTGAAACTGAAATCGCGCATGCTTTTGTGAAGACTAGCACACAAACTTAACTTTTCACTCATTTACCTAACATAACAAAAATGTATTGTGGATCACTATTTTTGAGACTCGTCACAGGATGTAACTATAGTGTGTCCTCGATCTCGTTTTCTTTTCGCTTGTTACATAGAATGTGCACGAAAATTAAACCTGCCTCATATTTGGAGCAAATATGGACCGCGTCCTTCATTTTGTCCTGGCACTTGTTGTCGTTACTGCACTCGCATTGCTGGTCAGCACAGACCGCAAAAAAATTCGTATTCGTTATGTTGTCCAACTGCTGGTCATTGAAGTTTTACTTGCGTGGTTCTTCCTGAACTCCAACGTAGGCCTCGGCTTCGTGAAAGGCTTCTCCGAAATGTTCGAAAAACTGCTCGGATTCGCCAATGAAGGGACCAACTTTGTCTTCGGTAAAATGAACGACGAAGGTCTGGCGTTCTTCTTCCTGAAGGTTCTCTGCCCTATCGTCTTCATCTCCGCGCTGATCGGTATTCTGCAGCACATCCGCGTTCTGCCGTTCGTGATTCGTGGAATTGGTTTCCTGTTATCCAAAGTGAACGGCATGGGTAAGCTGGAATCCTTCAACGCCGTCAGTTCCCTGATCCTCGGTCAGTCTGAGAACTTCATCGCGTATAAAGATATTCTCGGCAAGATGTCCCGCAACCGCATGTACACCATGGCGGCAACCGCAATGTCTACCGTTTCCATGTCTATCGTGGGCGCGTATATGACCATGCTGGAACCAAAATACGTGGTGGCTGCGCTGGTACTGAACATGTTCAGCACCTTTATCGTTCTGTCGCTGATCAACCCGTACCGCGTTGACGCCAGCGAAGAGAACATCCAGATGTCTAACCTGCACGAAGGCCAGAGCTTCTTCGAAATGCTGGGTGAATACATCCTGGCCGGTTTCAAAGTCGCGATTATCGTTGCCGCCATGCTGATCGGCTTCATTGCGCTGATTTCTGCACTGAACGCCCTGTTCGCCGCGGTGCTGGGTATCTCCTTCCAGGGCATTCTGGGCTACATCTTCTACCCAGTTGCATGGGTGATGGGTGTTCCGGCTCACGAAGCGCTGCAGGTGGGCAGTATCATGGCAACCAAACTGGTTTCTAACGAATTCGTTGCGATGATGGATCTGCAGAAAATTGCCAGCACGCTTTCTCCACGCGCGGAAGGTATTCTGTCCGTGTTCCTGGTCTCCTTCGCGAACTTCTCGTCTATCGGTATCATCGCCGGTGCGATTAAGGGTCTGAACGAAGAGCAGGGTAACGTGGTTTCTCGCTTTGGCCTGAAGCTGGTTTACGGCTCTACGCTGGTGAGCGTCCTGTCCGCATCTATCGCGGCACTGGTTCTGTAACGTTTACCGTTAAACAAAAACCGGGAGCCTGGCTCCCGGTTTTTTTATGCCCGCAATTCTTCCAGCGGTTTGGGTTTGCCTATCAGGTATCCCTGCAGGTAATCCACACCAAAGCGAAGCAGCATCTCCCGCTGGGCCGGCGTTTCGACGTATTCCGCGACGACGCACAGCGATTTCGCCTTCGCCAGATTACACATCGACTGGACGATCATTGCATCCATGTCGTCTGTACAAATGTCTTTCACAAAGCAGCCGTCAATTTTAATGATGTCCGCCTGCAGGCGTCTGAGGCGCTCGTAGTTGGCGTAGCCAGTACCAAAATCATCTATGGCAATTCGGAAACCGTAATCCCGCAGCTGCTGAATATTGTTGATACTTGTGCCTGAATTTGAAAAAGCCTGCTCCTCGGTGATCTCAATCACGACGGCCTGAGGTGCCACGCCGTACCGTTCAAACAGCGCGCAAATCTCAGTCGCCACCTCTTTTTGCATCAGCGTGAGCGGCATCAGATTGACGGAGAAACGGGTGCCAGCCTGTGTTGAAGGGTGATCGCGCAGCCACAGCAGTAATTTCTCCATAATGCACATATCAAACCGATGGCTGAGGTTGAACTGGGCAATCAGCGGAATAAAGCGGTCAGGGGTGAAGATCTCGCCCTCGCTCTCCATACGCGCCAGGATTTCGTAATACCCGCTCCCGTCCGCCTTCTGGATCGGTTGCGCGTATAAATGGAACTGCCCCACCTCAAGGGCATGCTTAATCCGCGCCAGCATCAGGACACGCTCTGTCGTTTGTCCTGATGCCGCCTCAAGGCTATTCGTGAGCGCGAGAACGTTTTGCTCTCCGCAGGCCTGCTCTGCCAGCCAGCTCAGCTGTCCCAGCGTGTGATGCAGCTTTTCGCCGTTTTCGACCATTCCCCAGGATGCGCCAAATTCAATATCCAGCCCGGTGTTGTTCCAGAAAATCTTACGGCTGTTCAGCCGATCGACCATATGCTGGAGCCGCTCGGCGGTTCCCGGCCCCAGTAATACCAGCACCAGTTCGCTTCCCGGAAGCTGGAAGAGCGTCTCATCTTTCTGCAAAAGTGGCTGTAGCGACGTGGCGATCGTACGTTTGCAGTGGACCCGCATGATAATCCCGTAGTGGCGGCTCAAAAACTCCAGGTTATCCATGCGCAGAATGCACACTTTGGCATCCGGGTGAATCTCAAGATAATCTTCCAGCGCACGAATATTGGGCAAACCGGTAAGGGGATCGGTAAGCGCCCTGCCCTGCCAGCCCCGCTTCAGCCACTCGCTGCGCTGGTAAATGCGCGACATGTAAAGCAAGCAGATAGCGAAAGAGATCAGCACGGAGAGGATAAAGGAGAGTGAATGGCCCGATTCGACCCCGTTAAGGAAGTTGTAGTTGTAGGTCAACAGCAGGAGCGCTGAGGTGGCCCAGAGCAGAGAAATCAACGCATAGGTCAGGCGGCTTATTGCCAGGGTAAAAAGAATAAAAATCAGCGGCATCAAATAGCCCGCAATGACCGGTGATTCAAAAGGACCACATAAAATGATGAGAATGGCGCCTAAAAGCATCAGCCAGACAAAAATATATAATGGATTCTTGTGATAAAACACGGGCTTCACGCTTCGCCGCCAGAAGGTGACGGCATAACGAGGATTAATTATCATTCTTAATGGGTAATAGAACATCATGGTAAAAATCAGCCCCGCGCATATCAGGCTTTGAATATCCACAACATTATAAATTACCGTTCCTTCGCCGAAATAGGTTGAGATAGTCACCGGAAAATCAAACAAATAGCCTGCCATATACATCGACAGCTTAATACCAAATGGCACAATAAAACCGAGCCAGAATATACGTAGCCCGATGTGCTTGTTAGGGATGGAGTGGCGCCAGCGCTTGCCCAGCATGAGGCGTAGCAGACCGCAGGCCGCGAACAACGCAAAGGTCTGACAGAACAGCAAAACTGAATATTGTAGCGGCGCTAAATTAATATAGAATAAATTAGTGACAGTAAAACCTAACAAAATGGGAAAAATAGCCCTGCGCCCAAATAGCAGAATTACCGCCAGCATCACGCTGAGCGGCAGCCATGCTAAATAAACGTCATGACCATTAACAATTGCGCGTGGAGAGAGATAACGGGAGACAGGTACCGCAATCAGACAAAGTGTCAGGGCAATTATAAATATCTTTACATTATTGTACGTTTTTCTATTCATTAAGCTGATGAGTATATTATCCGTCTGAATCATTGACCGGATGGATAATAGGTTTATTAATTGCACGAATCAAGTTCAAGTCTATTTATAGACACGTTTATTGATTTCGATTGAGGTGAGGTATGGGAATACCTTCTTTTTGATAACAAAAACCAGTGGCGGGCGTTACAAACAGATAAAAAAAACCCTCGTCATTTGACGAGGGTTTACAATTTTGGTGGAGCTAAGCGGGATCGAACCGCTGACCTCTTGCATGCCATGCAAGCGCTCTCCCAGCTGAGCTATAGCCCCACATATGACTTTACTGACCGCACTCTGTTGGGTTCAGAGTTTGGTGGAGCTAAGCGGGATCGAACCGCTGACCTCTTGCATGCCATGCAAGCGCTCTCCCAGCTGAGCTATAGCCCCATCGTAAAGCTGTCATGTTGACGGGCGGCATAATATGAATTCCGCTGCGGAGTGTCAACGGCAAAATCAATGACCGCCGTTCGATCGCCGAAAAATCATGCAAATGAATCACTTTGCGAGCGTGCTCGTAATCAGGAGTTAAGCCTGTCACGTTTTCATGTAAAACGGTGCTATAAAATGAGCCGTTAATTAACCCCACTGATATTCAGGAAATTGCATGATCAAGGAACGAATGACGCCAGAAGAGTTAGCCCTGCTCACTGGCTATAGCCGACAGACCATCAATAAATGGGTACGCAAAGAGGGTTGGATTACGTCACCAAAACCTGGCGTTCAGGGCGGGAAAGCGCGACTGGTACATGTGAACGAAAAAGTCCGCGACTTTATCCGCAGCGCACGTCGGGCAAGCGAAACGTCCGATATGGCAGAAGGTACCAGCCATAACAGTTCGCTTCACACCCTACTCCTGACGCTGGCTGATGAAATGACACCGGAAGAGCAGAAACAGATGACATCGCTGTTACTGCGGGAAGGGATCACCGGATTGTTGCAACGTTTAGGGATTCGCGATCGGGACTGATATGAAAAAATTACGGAGCAAAATGACCACGGAAGAGCTGGCGGAGAGTTTGGGCGTTGCCAGGCAAACGGTTAATCGCTGGATTCGCCAGCAGGGCTGGAAAACAGAAGGACTCAACGGCGTGAAAGGCGGCCGCGCGCGGCTCATTCATATCGATGCGCGCGTGAAGGAACATATCATGAGTCTCCCGGCGATTCGCAACCGTCAGGCAGTTTACCATCTCGCGGAGGCCACCTCCGCCTACAATGCCCCCTCTGCAAACCTGTTTCCGGGCATAATTGAGACGCTGGAGAGTATGACTGCAGCAGAGCAGAAGCGTCTGGACACCTTCCTGAAGCGCGAAGGCATTCACGGCTTTCTTAAGCGTCTGGGTATTGCAGAAGAAGAAGCATAAAAAAACGGCAGGTTCCCCTGCCGTTTGTTTTATCTGAGACGTTATTACTGCTGATTTTCTCGTTCAGCGATAAAGTCCAGAGCCTTGTTAATGCGCGCTACGCTGCGTGATTTGCCGATAGCATGAACCGTTACGTCCAGCGCCGGAGACTGACCCGCACCGGTCACCGCAACGCGCAGTGGCATACCGACTTTACCCATGCCGACTTCCAGCTCGTCCGCCGTCGCCTGAATGGCGTGATGCACATTCTCTGCGGTCCACTCGGTAATGGCAGCCAGCTTGTCACGCACCACTTCCAGCGGCTGACGCGCAACCGGGCGAAGGTGTTTCTTCGCGGCGTCCGCATCAAACGCATCAAACTCTTCATAGAAGTAGCGGCAGCTTTCAGCAATCTCTTTCAGCGTTTTGCAGCGCTCGCCGAGCAGTTTCACCAGATCCGCCAGCTCAGGGCCTGTGCGGGTATCAATATTTGCCTGCTCAATGTGCCACTGCAGATACGTCGCCACATATTCTGGCGGCATGGTATTGATGTAGTGATGGTTCAGCCACAGGAGCTTGTCGGTGTTGAACGCGCTGGCGGATTTGCTGACAGAGCTGAGAGAGAACAGTTCGATCATCTCTTCGCGGCTGAAGATCTCCTGGTCACCGTGAGCCCAGCCCAGACGCACCAGATAGTTCAGCAGCGCTTCTGGCAGATAGCCGTCGTCGCGATACTGCATCACGCTCACCGCCCCGTGACGTTTAGACAGCTTTTTCCCGTCGTCGCCGTTGATCATGGAGACGTGCGCATAAACAGGCACAGGGGCGTTCAGCGCCTTCAGGATGTTGATCTGACGTGGCGTGTTGTTGATATGGTCTTCACCGCGCACAACGTGGGTAATTTCCATATCCCAGTCGTCAACCACGACGCAGAAGTTGTAGGTTGGAGAACCATCGGTACGACGGATGATCAGATCGTCGAGCTCCTGGTTGCTGAATTCGATCGGGCCACGGATCTGATCGTCAAAGATCACAGACCCCTCTTGCGGGTTAGCAAAACGCACAACGCAAGGCTCATCTGCAGCATGCTCGCTGTGGTCGTGGCGGCAGCGGCCGTCATAACGCGGCTTTTCACCGTTCGCCATCTGCTCTTCACGCAGCGCATCCAGACGCTCTTTGGAGCAGTAGCACTTATACGCCGTGCCCGCGACCAGCATCTCATCAATGACGGCGTTATAGCGGTCAAAGCGTTTGGTCTGGAAGTAGGGACCTTCATCCCATTCCAGGTTCAGCCAGTTCATCCCATCCATAATGGCTTCAATTGCTTCTGGCGTGGAGCGCTCAAGATCGGTGTCTTCAATACGCAGCACGAACTCACCTTTGTTGTGGCGTGCGAAAAGCCAGGAATAGAGAGCGGTACGTGCACCACCGACGTGCAGATAGCCTGTCGGGCTCGGCGCGAAGCGAGTTTTGATTTTCATGAAATGGCCTTACGTTATAAAGATGCCGGTAATCGGCAAATCCTGGGGAAAAAACAATGGGCAATATTCTATCACTGTGCGGCGATTCCTCAATGTTGTTCCCTGAATCGGGCCCGAGTTTGCGATTTTTGTTTAGAAATCATGCGCCACTGCCCATTTCGCGATCGTTTTGCTTAATTTTACGACGAACGAATAAAAACTTTAGAAAATGCGTTGACTCATTTTCAACTCTCCCTATAATGCGACTCCACACAGCGGGGGTGATTAGCTCAGTTGGTAGAGCATCTCCTTTACACGGAGGGGGTCGGCGGTTCGAGCCCGTCATCACCCACCATCTACTTCGGTAGACTCGCAGTGTAGATAAGGATTGAGATTGGGCGATTAGCTCAGTTGGTAGAGCATCTCCTTTACACGGAGGGGGTCGGCGGTTCGAGCCCGTCATCGCCCACCATTTCGGGTCGTTAGCTCAGTTGGTAGAGCAGTTGACTTTTAATCAATTGGTCGCAGGTTCGAATCCTGCA